>CAXUNV010000071.1:12495-13316 GCA_964252355.1 uncultured Chthoniobacterales bacterium
GCGATGAAGCCTTGGATGAAATCGCTCCCGACCAACCCGCCGGCGTGGGTGCCTTCGGTTTCCACAAACCCCGGGTTGATGGAGTTGACCCGGATCTTTTTGGGGCCGAGTTCGCGGGCGAGGACGCCGGTGACGGCGTCCAGCGCGCCTTTGGTGGCGGTGTAGATGCAGCTGTTGGGCGGGGTCAACCGGGAGGCGACCGACCCGATGTTGATGACGCTGCCGCCCTGCGGACCGAAGTGTTTGAGGGCTTCGCGCGCGGCCAGGATGGGGCCGAGCACGTTGGTGTTGAAGTGCTGGTGGAAATGATCCTCGGTGACTTCCGCCAGCGGCGCGAACCGGTAGATCCCGGCGTTGTTCACGAGGATGTCGAGGCGTCCAAAGGTGGCTTGAGTCGCGGCGAAGATCCTTTCCACATCAGCGGCTTGGGCGACGTCGCCTCCGATGGCGAAGGCGCGGCCGCCGCGTTTGCTGATCTCGTCGACGACGCGGTCGGCGCCCGCCTTGTCGGAGGCGTAGTTGACGGTGACGGCGGCGCCTTCGGCGGCGAGGGCTTTGGCGATGCCGGCGCCGATCCCTTTGGCGGCACCGGTGACGAGGGCGGTCTTTTCAAGAAGTCTGTGCATGAGGTCTTTTCCGTGCTGAATGCTTAGACAATTAGACAATTGTACAAGTATAAAGTCAAGGGCCTTCGGCGAAGGATTGCTGGGGCGGGGCGAGCCCGAAGCCGAAGGGCAGGGCGAGGCGAGAAACTTCACCCGCCGCCGGGGTGGAACGAAGGCGAAGTGGGCCGCCGGAGTCGTTCGCGCCTTGCTCAGACG
>CAXUNV010000072.1:0-13262 GCA_964252355.1 uncultured Chthoniobacterales bacterium
GCCTCGCCCGCGTCTCGCCCCACCCATCGCACAAAACCGACAGACAAGGGCAAGGGGCGTTTTGCGAGCCGCCGCCGGGCAGCCCCTGGGGTAAGGCGCCGCGGGGGGAACGTGGTGGCGTGCCCGTGACGGGCGGGACGCCCCTGGGCGCTCACTGAAGGGGCCGTTGCGGCCGAAAACGGGCGGGACGCCCGCGCTCCCCTGCAGCCAGCCGGCGTCAGACGAAAGCCCGGCAAATCACCGCCTTTGCGGCGGTGTGACCCCGGGTCTACTCACTTCAGGTCATCACCGCCATTGCGCATTGCCTTTTGGGCCGGCACCCGCGTATACCGACCCGCCATGGCGATTTCTCAGGGCGACGGAGCGGTGGCCGGGAAGGGCCCGGGCGGATCAGAAGTGACGCCCCCGCCACCTCCGGTCGAGGGGCCGCCCGTGTGTCAGCGCTGCGGAGCGGCGCCGGAACCGGGTTACCCGCTGTCCTTGTGCGCCCCGTGCCGCACCGCCCTGGCGCACCGGCCCGTGCCCGCCGGCATCAAGGCGGCGGCGGTGGCGGTTTTGCTGCTGCTGGCGTTTGCGCTCACGCGCATCCCGAAGTCGGTCGAGGCCGCCGTCGCTTTTGAAAAGGGAAGGCGGGCAGAGGAGGCGCGGCGGTACGCGGAAGCCGCGGCCGATTACCGGTCCGTCACGGCGGCGTTCCCGCAATCCGTGTTGGCGCAAGCGCGGCTCTTCGTCGCGCAATACCGGGCGCACGACGCCGAGGGCGCGCGCGAAACTTTCCAGCACTTGGCCGGCCGCAAGGTGAAGAAGGAGATTGCCGCGGAGGTGAACGGCCTCCTGCGAGCGAACGGCGACCAGTCGGAAAACGGAGGGAGCCAGTAGTCGATGTTCTTCGTCCCTGGCCCGCTGATCGCCCTGGCGACGTTCCCCGGCGTGATCGTCCACGAGTTGGCGCACCAACTTTTTTGCCGTTGGTTTCGCGTACCGATTCTGAACGTCTGTTACTTCCGATTCGGCAACCCGGCCGGGTTCGTGCTGCACGAACCGACGAACAACCATTGGCACTCCCTGCTCATCTCCGTCGGTCCGTTCCTGATCAACACGATCGTGGGGGCGCTCATCGCCTTCCCGGCGGCGTTGCCCGTGCTGCGGTTTGAGGCGGGCGACCCTCTTGATTACCTGCTTATTTGGCTGGGTGTGTCGGTGGCGATGCACGCCATCCCGAGCACGGGTGACGCGAAGGCGTTGTGGGCCACGGCGTCGAGCCCGGGCATGCCGGGGTTGGCCAAGCTGGTGGCGGCCCCGGTGGTGGGGGTCATTTACCTGGCGACCTTGGGCAGATTCTTTTGGCTGGACCTGATCTACGGGGTCGGCGTGGCGCTCGGGTTGCCGACGGTTTTGGTTTGGCTGCTGGCGCGCTAAGCGCGCGGTTGCCGGTTGCCGGCACGAAGGGTCCCAAGATGGTCCTTGCCAGCGTCGAGGTGGGGTAGACGCCTCGTCTGCCAACAATCGCCACTCACCCCTGTATCCCGACCCACCCTCGTACGGGCTTGGCGACGCTCGCGGGTGGCGCGGACCCGTTTTTCTAACGACGGGACCTTCCCAGCAGTCCTCCCCGATTGGGTAGCCGACGTCGGCCACCTGGGACGAAATTTCGCAACACCTTCGCGCGAAAACTCGTCCGGGCGAAAGCTCGCACCTCGGTCCGTTCGTCGGAGGTGGTTTGTAATCCGTTAGCTGAACGAAGGTTAGACGCGGGTCTTTCAGTGGGCACGCGATGTGCAGAATCCAACTGCCAACATGAGTGTTCTGATCTTTGCAGATATCCCGCGCCTCATTGGCCAGTCGCTTCGGAAGAGCCTGGAAGCGAGTGATCTCAGGCGGGCACAACACCCCCGGGCAAAGGTGGTGGCGTCCCCAGGGACTGCCACGAGAGAGCAGGCCGTCATGTCTCGACTCCTGCAGATCTTTTGGTCGGGTATCATTTCCGTGATTGCCGCGGTCCTCACGACCGTCATCGACTGGACGGTTCTTGAATGGCGCACTTTCTGTTTGTCGGTGTGCATCGCCGCGTTCCTCGCGCTGCTCACGTTCCTGGGGCGGCTCTTCAACGACGTGAGCGGCCCACGGGCCCTCAATCGGTAAACCCCGGAAAGGCTGACGGTCCACCGGTGCCGCACGTACAGGTGTTCACAGAAGCCGCCAACGGCAGGGTTGTCCACGCGTCCTGGTCGACAGAGGTGGCCCGGCTGGACGCGGCGGTGCCGGGCCGGGTTGGAGAGTTTGAGCGTCCGACGAATCGTCCCTGGGAAGGCGCAAGGTCGCCGCGAAGGCTAGGACGCCTGGCTTGGCCCGTGCGTTGGCCAAGCTTGCCTACGCGGGCTTCTCCCGCTCGCCAGGAAGCCATTCCGGGCGGCCCCGCCGCGCCGCGATCATACTTTGATATACTGGCGGCGCCGGGCTGCTGGGGTGTAAAAGACCGGGGTGAAGCCCCGGATCGGCCGTGATGATCGACGCCGACGTTAGTGACGCAACCTGGAGGGCGACGCACCACGTCGCGCACGGAGCCGACCACCGATCGCCTCCGGCGGCGACGCAGGGAGCGCGCCGGTGAAGCCGGAAGGCAAAGCGGCCGGACCGGAGGGCCGGCCAGTCGTGTTTGTGGTGGACGACGACCCCGCGGTGCGCGAGGCGTTGCGTAGCCTCCTGCGTTCGGTTGGCACGCGGGTGGAAACCTTCGCGTCGGCCGACGAGTTCCTGCGACGCAAACCGCCGTCCGAGCCCTCGTGCTTGGTGCTCGACGTGGGTCTGCCAGGCCTGAGCGGGATGGACTTGCAGCGCGACCTAACCGCCGCGAACCGCCTCATCCCCATCATTTTCATCACGGGCCGGGGCGACATCCCGATGTCGGTCCGGGCCATGAAGGCAGGTGCGGTGGAGTTTTTGACGAAGCCGTTCCGCGAGACGGAGCTGCTGGAAGCCATCGAGCAGGCGCTCGCGCGAGACCAAAAAGCGCTCGCCCTGCGGACGGGGCTGAAGGCGTTGCGGGATCGCTACGAGACGCTCACACCCCGCGAGCGCGAAGTCATGAAGCTGGTGGTGCAAGGAAGGTTGAACAAGCAGGTGGCCGCCGAGTTGGGTACGCGCGAGATCACGGTCAAAACCCAGCGGGGCCGGGTGATGCGCAAGATGGGGGCGGAGTCGCTCGCCGATTTGGTGCGGATGGCGGAGCGGCTTGAACGGGAGAGGTGAAGCCGCCAGGAATGGGGTGGAACGGCGCTTCCCGACCGACGGAGGCGGCGTGAGACCAAAGTATCATGGATTCCGTGCGGGAAGGGCGGCACCTTGAGCGGCTGAAGATCCGATGTCCAACGTTCCTTTGATCTCCGTGGTGGATGACGACCAATCGCTCCGTGAATCCCTCGAAGGGCTGCTCAAGTCCTTGGGCTATGCCGTGGCGGTGTTCTCGTCGGCCGAAAACTTCCTGGGCTCGGAGGCCTTGGGGGGGACCGATAGCCTGATCCTCGATGTGCGCATGCCAGGAATGAGCGGGCCCGATCTGCAACGGGAGTTGAGGGATCGTCGGCGGCAGATCCCGATCATTTTCATCACTGCCCATGGGGATGGGGACGTGGTTGCCCGGGTGATGGGCGACGGAGCCGTGGACTGCCTGCTCAAGCCGTTCAGCGAAGATTCTCTACTGAATGCGATCGGTCTGGCGCTTTCGGGCTAGACCGGCACCGACCCTCACCGAGCCACTCGTGACCAGCGATGAATAAAGACGAACCTCCCGTTTGCGTGGTGGATGACGACACGTCCCTCCGTGAGTCCCTCGAGGGGTTGCTGCGGGCGGAGGGAATTCGGGCGGAGACCTACGGTTCGGCCGGAGAGTTCCTGGCGCGCGCGCCCGCGGAACCGCCGGGCTGCCTCATCTTGGATGTAAACCTGCCAGGGTTGAGCGGGCTGGAGTTGCAGCGGGAGCTTTCCCGGACCGAGGTGCACATCCCGATCATTTTCCTCACCGGCCACGGCGACATCCCGACGTCGGTGCGTGCGATCAAGGCCGGAGCACTGGAGTTCTTGATCAAGCCGGTCGACCCCGACGACCTACTTGAAGCGATCCGCCAAGGGATGCTCGCGCGTGAATACACGGGGCTGCCAGCGGGCGGCAAGTCGCCGCCCCCGGATCAAATCGTGGGCGCCAGCAGCGCCTACCGGGCGGTGCGCAAACGGATTGAGATGGTGGCACCTACCGATTCAACCGTGCTGATTCAGGGAGAAACCGGCACCGGGAAGGAACTCATCGCGTACGAGATCCACAAAATCAGCCGGCGCAAAGCTCAGCCGCTCGTCCGGGTCAACTGCGCCTCCGTCCCGAAAGAATTGTTCGAGAGCGAATTTTTCGGCCATGTGCGCGGTGCGTTCACCGGCGCCATCAGAGATCGGGTCGGGCGCTTTGAGTCCGCCCAGGGCGGAACGCTCTTTCTCGACGAGGTCGGAGAAATCCCCCTCGACCTCCAAAGCAAACTCCTGCGCGCGCTGCAGGAAAAACAGTACGAGCGGGTAGGCGATGAAAGAACCAAGCGCGCGGACGTGCGGATCATCGCCGCCACCAATCGCGACCTCAAACAGGAGGTGGCCGCGGGACGGTTCCGGGAGGATCTTTACTATCGCCTGAACGTTTTTCCGGTGCGGGTGGCTCCCTTGCGCGAGCGCCGGGAAGACATCCCGCTGCTGGCTAAATACTTTGTGGAACTGCTGGCGCCAGAACTGAAGTGCCCAAAACCACGGCTGACCGAAGCCGGGGTGGCCCGGCTGCAGGACTACGATTGGCCGGGCAACATCCGCGAGTTGCGCAACGTCATCGAACGCGCGATCATCGTGGCGCAAGGAAAGGCACTGGAGTTTGACCTGCCGGCGGCGATGGCCGTGCCGACGCTCGCTCCGGCACACGCGGACGCCGACCACCCGCTTTTCTTGACCGAACCGGAGATTCAGCGTCGGGAGCGCGAGAACCTCTGTTTCGTCCTGCAAAAGCCCGGTTGTAAGATCAAGGGCGTCGACGGTGCCGCGGAACTTCTGGGGGTGAAACCGACGACCCTGATTTCCCGGATGAAGAAGATGGGCCTGAAACGCCAGGGCGCGTCGTGACGAGTGCGGTCGCGGGGGTCGCTGCCCCGGAGGCGTGAGAACGATGGCGCGCCGACCGACTTGCGGTAGACAATGTTGACGTGCCCGGATCAAAGACACGGCGGCAAATTCCAGAACGCGCGCTCCTCTCCCTCCGACACCCGTTGGTCCGCCGCGCGCCGCAGGTTCAGCCATGAGCGAGTCGACCGACGACGTGGTGGAGCCGTTGCGGGGGGACGAAGAGTTTGTGGTCTGGCGGCTGAGGCGGCCCGACGGGTTATCGGCCGGGTTGCTGGTCGTGCCCACCGGGGAGCGACCGTCGTTCGCCAGCCTGGGACCCCTTGAGCACGCTTACTCGTTGCGGGACGAGTTGGACCCGACGTGGGCCACCCAGCCGTTGAAGTTGAGTCACCACGGGGGCAAACGCGCTCTCCTGTTGCACGACCCCGGGGGCGTCTTCTTGGACAGCCTCCTCGGGCGACCCATGGGGGTCGCGGTGGGTCTACGGCTGGCCGTGGGCGTCGCCAAGGCGCTAGGTCGCTTTCACGCGCGCGGGTTTATCCACCGGGATGTCAAGCCCGCGAACCTCATCGTAGAATCCGCGAAGGGCGAGGCTTGGCTGACCGGTTTTGGCTTGGCTTGGCGCCTGCCGCGCCATCGCGCGTCGCTGAAGCCGCCTGAGGTCAGCGCAGGGACGCTGGCCTACATGGCCCCCGAGGGGACGGGGCGGATGAACCGCTCGATTGATGCGCGGAGCGACTTGTACTCCCTCGGCGTGACGCTCTACGAGATGTTCGTCGGCGCGCTCCCTTTTTCGGCGACCGATCCGCTGGAGTGGGTCCACTGCCACATCGCGAGAGAACCGATCCCGCCGCACGAGCGTTTCCAAAGCGTCCCGCAACCCGTCTCGCGGGTGGTGATGAAGCTTCTGGCCAAAGCGCCGGAGGAACGTTACCAGACCGCCGCGGGGCTGGAGGCGGACCTGCGGCGCTGCTTGGCGGAGTGGGTAGCTCACGGCGAGATCAAGCCGTTCCGTCTGGGCGCGCACGACGTCTCGGACCGGCTGTTCACCCCCGAGAAGCTGTACGGTCGGGAGGCCGAAATCGATCTTCTGCGCGGGGCCTTTGACCGGGTGGTCAACCATGGCCAAGCGGAGATCGTGCTTGTCTCCGGTTATTCCGGCGTGGGCAAGTCTTCCGTGGTCAACGAATTGCGGAAGGCGCTGATTTCGCCGCGCGGACTTTTTGCATCGGGCAAGTTCGACCAATACAAGCGGAACGTTCCCTACGCCACGATCGCCCAGGCCTTTGAGGGACTGGTTCGCACCCTCCTAACCCAGAGCGACCCAGAGCTGGCGGTCTGGCGAAGGGCGTTGGGCGAGGCGTTGGGGCCAAACGGGCAACTCATCGTAAACCTCATTCCTGAAATCGAGCTGATCACCGGGACCTTTCCGTCGGTCCCTGAGTTTGCCCCGCAGGAGGCGCGGATTCGCTTTCAACGCGTCTTTCGGAAGTTTTTAGGCGTGTTTGCCAGGCCGGAACATCCGTTGGTTTTGTTTCTCGACGACCTGCAATGGGTGGACTTGGCGACGCTCGAACTGCTGAAGCACCTCGTCACCGAACCCGAGGTGCGCCACGTCTTACTCGTCGGAGCCTACCGAGAAAACGAGCTGACGGCCTCCGACGCGTTCGCGCTGACGCTGCAGGAGATTCGGCGGGCGGGAGCTCCGGTGCGGCAGATCGTCCTTAAGCCGCTTTCCAGCGCAGACGTGGAATGCTTGGTGCTGGATGCCCTCCACTGCCAGACCCAGGACTACCAACCCCTAGCGCGATTGATCCACGAAAAGACGGGGGGCAATCCGTTTTTCGCCATCCAATTCCTCACCACCCTGGCCCAGGAAGGGTGGCTGACGTTTGACGGGAGCGCAGGGGCGTGGGCCTGGGACCTGCCCCGCATCCACGCCCAAGGCTTCACCGACAACGTGGCGGACCTCATGGCCAGCAAGCTGGACCGGCTCCCTGAACCCACCCAGGAAACGCTCCGACGACTGGCGTGTTTGGGAAATTGCGCGGATCCCTTGATCTTGAACGCCGTCCTCCAGGGTTCCGAACCGACCCGCGCGTTGCTTTGGGAAGCGGTGCGCACGGGTTTCATCGTGGAATTGAACGGCGCTTACGCATTCGCCCACGACCGCGTGCAGGAAGCGGCTTACGCGCTCATCCCCGAAGATTTACGTCCACGGCTTCACCTCCGCATCGGTCGCCTGCTCGTTACGGAACTGACGCCGAAAGGGATCGACGACAACATCTTCGACGTCGTTAACCAGTTTAACTTGGGTCGCGAGCTCTTGTCCGATCCAAAGGAAAAGGAGGTGGTCGCGGAGCTGAATCTGCGCGCGGGAAAGATCGCCAAAGCTTCGGCCGCTTACGCTTCCGCTTCCGTCTACTTGGCCGTGGGCATGGACCTGATCGGGTCCAACGCTTGGGCGGAACGGTACGAACTCGCGTTCGGGCTGTGGCTGCAACGGGCGGAGTCCGAATACCTCACCGGGAACTTTGAGGAAGCAGAACGGCTGATCGCGGAACTGCTCAACGAGGCCCGCTCGACGGTTGACAAGATGGCCGGCTACCGTCTGAGGATCCTCCTTCACCTGATGAGGGCGGAGTACCGCGAAGCCGTCGATTGCGGGCTTGCGTGCCTGCGCCTGGTTGGCGTCGAAATGCCCGTCCACCCAACCCGCGCCGACGTCCAGGCTGAGTGCGACACCATCTTCCGGAAGCTTGGGGATCGATCCATCGAAAGCCTCCTGGAGCTGCCGCCGATGACGGATCCGGAGATGCAGGCCGCCGTGGAGGTGCTCTCCACGATCGCGGCGGCCGCGTTTAACACCGACGTCACCCTGATGTACCTGTTCTTCTGCCAGATGGTGAGCATCACCTTGGAATACGGGACGGCGGGCGCTTCGACCCACGGCTACGCAGAATTAGGAACGATCCTCGGCCCGGTGTTCCACCGCTACGCCGACGGCTACCGCTTCGGGAAACTCGCTTGTGGTCTGATCGAGAAATACGGGTTCAACACCTACAAAACCAAGGTTTACTTCTGCGTCCAGCGATCGATGCTTTGGACCCAGCCGATCGGTTCTGCGATCGACCACATCCGGCTGGCCATTGACGCCGGGGTCGAGACCCATGACCTCGTGTTTGCCTGTTTCAGCTGGCACCACTTGATCACCGGCCTGCTCTTGCGGGGAGTCCACCTGGACGAGGTCTGGCGAGAAGCGCAGAACGGCCTGGGCTTTATTTTGAAGGCGAAGTTCCGGGATGAGGACGGGATTCCGTGGAGCCAACAGCAATTCATCCTCGCGCTCCGAGGCGAAACCGCCCCTTCCGCCGACGCCGTCCAGGTGGCGTACGACGAAGAGACGTTCGAAAGCCAATACGCGGCCCGAAAACCGTTCGCGGTTTTCCATCAATGGACGCTCCGACTGCAGCGCCACTACCTTTTCGGCGAGTATGAAGCCGCTTTTCGGTCCGCGCGGAAGGCCAGGGCGCTGCTTTGGTCGGCGGATCAACACATCCAAGCGGTCGACTACCGTTTTTATCGGGCACTCACCGCCGCGGCGCTCCACGAAACGGGTGAGACGGGGGCACGACCCGAACTGCTTGCGGATGTTCAGGAATCTTTAAGGGCGTTTCGGGAATGGGCGGAGAGTTGTCCGACGACTTTCCTCGACAAGTACACCGCCCTGCTCGCGGTCATGGCCGGCATCGAAGGCAGGGAGACCGACGCGATGCGGTTGCATGAAGACGCGATCCGGGCGGCACGGGACCAAGGTTTCCTCCAACACGAGGGCGTTGCGAACGAGCTCGCGGCCAAGTTCTACCTTCGCCACCAGTTCGAGACGATCGCAGCCGCCTACCTGCAAAGGGCCCGCTCCTGCTTCGCGGCGTGGGGGGCAACGGCAAAGGTGCGGCAACTCGACCGCACCTACCCGCAGCTGCAAAGCGAATCGCGGGTTTTGGCCCCTTCCGCCGCCCTGGGCGCTGGCAACGAACGTTTTGACGTTGAAGCGGTGGTCAAAGCTTCGCAGGCGCTCTCGGGCGAGATGGTGTTGCCGCGCTTGGTCGAAAGGCTCCTGCGAATCGCCTTACAGCACGCCGGGGCTGACCGGGCGGTGCTCATCGGCGTTTCGGGAGGAGAACCCAAAGTCGAGGCAGAAGCCGTTTCCCGCCGCGACGGCGTGGCGGTTCACCTCCACCAGCCGGCTGCAACGACCGCGGACCTGCCGGAAACCGTTCTGCGCTACGTGGCTCGGTCTCGAGAAAGCGTCATCCTGGATGATGCTTTGGTTTCGAACCGTTTTGCGGAGGACAAGTATCTCCGGCGCGGACTTTCCCGTTCCGTGTTGTGCCTGCCGTTGGTGAAACGGGCGCAGCTCACCGGCGTGCTCTACCTCGAGAATCGCTTGACTCCTCATGTCTTCACGCCGGCGCGCCTCACGGTGCTGCGGCTGCTGGCGTCCCAGGCAGCCATTTCCCTGGAGAACGCGCGCCTTTACGCCGACTTGCAGCGTGAAAACCTCGAGCGCAAGCATGCGGAAGCGGAGTCGCACCGGCAAAAGACCCACCTCGACGAGCTGTTCGAGCTGGCTCCCGAAGCCATCGTTTTGTCGGACGTGCACGCCCGGGTTGTTCGCGTGAACCGGGAGTTCACCAAGCTTTTTGGCTACACCCCAGAGGAGGCAAAGGGCGAGGACCTTGCGGAATTGATCGTGCCTGAGGAGGTGCGGGACGATTTCGAAAAAAAACAGGCGTTGATCACGGTCGGCAGAGGCATTGATGCGGAGACGGTGCGAAGGCGCAAGGACGGCGAGAAGTTGATCGTCTCGGTGGTTGCCGCGCCGGTCTCTTTGCCCGGCGGACAAACTGGGGCGTACACGATCTATCGCGACATCACCGGACGGAAGCGGGCCGACGAGGAACTTCGGCGCCGCGAGGTGGACCTGCGGAAGGCGCAAGCCGAACTGGCCCACGTGGCCCGGGTGACCACGATGGGGGAATTGGCGGCGTCGATCGCCCATGAGGTCAACCAGCCCATCACTGGCGTGGTCATCAACGCGAATGCCTGCCTACGGTGGCTCGCCGGAGTTAAAGAAACTTCCCCCAACCTTCGGGAAGCGCGCGAGACGATTCAGCGCATCCTGCGCGACGGGAAGCGGGCCGGGGAGATCATTGGGCGCATCCGGGCGCTTTTCAAGAAAGCCGAGACGACCAGAGCGCTGCTGGATCTGAACGAATCGATCCAGGAAGTGGTGGTCCTGGCTCGCGGTGAGATGGACAAACGAGGGGTGGCGCTGCGCTTCGAGCTCGAGCCGAACCTGCCGGCGGTCGTGGGCGACCGGGTGCAACTGCAGCAAGTGATGCTTAACCTGATCCTGAACGCGATCGAAGCGATGGCCGGAATCGAAGGCCGGGCACGGGAGCTGGTTCTCGGCACAAAACAGGTCGCCGCCAAGGAAGCGGTGCAGGTGACGGTCCGCGACTCCGGGCCAGGGATCGATCCGGCAAGCCTTGAGCGGGTTTTTGCGGCGTTCCACACCACCAAGCCCGGCGGCCTGGGCATGGGCCTCCCCATCAGCCGCTCCATCGTCGAGAACCACGGCGGGCGGCTCTGGGCCGCCGCCCGCGGCGACGGCCCGGGCGCCACCTTCCAATTCACCCTGCCCGCCGGCGCCTCCGCGGACGTGCCGGCGACAAAACGGTGAACCTCATTCCCGCGGTGGATCGAGATTTTATTTTCCCCTACCCAAAGATCGCCCGGTCGAAAGCCCGCACCATGACCCGCCCGTCCGCCAGCATTCATCACACGCGCGTGTGGCGTGGTTTAGTGACGGGCCGTCGTGGTGGCACGCCACAGGCCCCGACAGGCGGCGATGCCGAGCTCCACTCGACAACTTCGCCGAATCATCGCCCGGATCGCTTCACCTCGCTTCGACCGGTGGAGACCAAGCTGTGGCCGTTCGGACCCCGGTCACAACCATTGTTCCTGGATGGCATGAAGCCGACCCGCCATCGCGATTGGCAGGGGTATTTCCAGGAACGCGCCTCACCTCCACGCCGTCGTCGCGTCACGGGGAGCGAACGTGAAACGCGTCATTCCGCGCAGGCGCGTCGCCGCCCGCGGTCAGGTAGTTGAAGAGCATTCCATGGGAAAGCTGCGGTCAGTCAACGTGGGTCTTCCCCGCGACGTCACTTGGCGCGGGCAAACGGTTCACACCGGCGTTTGGAAGCAGGCGGTGCAGGGTAGGCGCATGGTTCGACGGCTGAACGTAGTCGGTGATGGGCAGGGAGATCTTGCCGGACACGGAGGAGAGCATCGCGCGGTGATGGTGTACCAGATCGACTCCTATCGTTATTGGGAGGCCCACCTGGGCCGCCGTGACTTCACCTTCGGACAATTCGGTGAAAACTTCTCGGTTGAGGGCTTGCCCGATGACCAAGTGTGCATCGGCGACCGTTACCGCATCGGTGGTGCGCTTTTCGAGGTGACGCAACCGCGCGTGACGTGCTACCGCGTGGGCCTCAGGATGGATGAGCCGAACATGGCTGCGCTGCTCGTGTCTCACCACCGGCCCGGCTTCTATTTCCGCGTGCTCGAGGAAGGCGAGGTTGGCGCTGGCGACGAGATCATTAAGGTCGCGGATGGACCCGAGCGCATGACCGTTGCGAGCATCGACGCGCTGCTCTATTTGCCTAACCACCCACGTGAGCAATTGGAGAGTTCATTGCGCATTCCGGCGCTCAGCCCAGGTTGGAAGCATTCTTTGCAAGCCCTCCTCGACCGGGGGTCTGCAGAAGCGGGAAATCCCGGCCTGACCGCTTCCGCAGGGCCGCCGCCGGCTTGGCCCGGGTTCCGGTCCCTGCGGGTCGCAAGGGTGGATCGGGAAAGCGCCAGCGTCATTTCGTTGTCTTTAGAACCAATGGACGGTTCGGCTCTGCCGGCCGCGTTGCCTGGACAATTCCTGGTTTTACGGCTGCGCGTCTCGCCAGACCTTCCACCGCTCCTCCGGAACTATTCCCTGTCGGGTGCACCCGGCACGCCTACCTACCGGGTAAGCATCAAACATCAAGTGAACGGTGCCGCCAGTTCGTTCCTGCACGCCCATGTGCGTGCCGGTGACGTACTGGAGGTTAGTGCGCCCCGCGGAGCTTTCACCCTTCGGCCCGGCGACGAACCGGTCGTCCTGGTGAGCCTAGGCATTGGGGCGACTCCCGTGCTCGCGATGCTGCACACGCTTGCCTCGACCGCGTCCCCTCGCGAGGTCTGGTGGTTATACGGGGCGCGTGACGGAAGTGAGCATCCTTTTGCGAAAGAGGCACGTCGTCTTTTGCAAGCACTCCCGTGCGGCCGGAGCCACATCGTCTATAGCCGGCCCAGGGCTGAGGATCAGCTTGGCCGCGAATACGACTCCCCTGGACACCTGGACGTCTCCCTGCTCGACCGGCTCGGGGTCACTCAAAACGGCCATTTTTACCTCTGCGGACCAGCGCCGTTCTTGAGCAGCTTTACGACGGGACTACGAGCTTGGGGTGCCAACGCAACCCGGATCCACGCCGAGGCCTTTGGGTCCGGGGAATCGATGACACCTGGTATTGCGGCCTCCTCCCGGCCTGCGCCGCACTTGCCTGCGGGAACTCCGGCGGTTGGTCCTCGGGTTTCGTTCACGCGAAGCGGGCTGACGGTCCCGTGGAATCCGTCGTTCCTCAGCCTGCTGGAACTTGCGGAGGCTTGCGACATTCCCGTCAAGTGGTCCTGTCGCACCGGGGTCTGCCACACCTGCGAATGTGGGTTGATCGGCGGCGCGGTCGACCACCAGCCAGTCCCCTTGGAGCCGCCCGCCGAAGGGAATCTGTTGATTTGCTGCGCGCGGCCAAGAGGCGAGGTGGAAATCGACCTTTAGACCACAAAGGTGGTGCCCAACCTCTCCAGCCCCGTCGCGCGGCTTCAGCAGGCGGCCTGCCTCAGGCTGAGAAAGTTGTGTGCGTCAAGTTCTGCAAAAAGCTTTGGGCTTTTGGCGCGGCCGGGCGGGGTTGGTTTGTGGGTCGTCGGGTGGGTTTCGGGCAAAGTCTGAG
>CAXUNV010000073.1:0-1404 GCA_964252355.1 uncultured Chthoniobacterales bacterium
GCCAAAGAGTGACGCACCACGTTGCGGGCGAGCTGCAGGTGGTCGCGCGCCCGTGGGTCCAGGTCGGCAGGCAAGCGTCCCTTCGCCAGATCGAGCTGCATGCCGGCGATGGTGAGCCCCTGCGCCGCGGTGTCGTGCAACTGGCGCGCGAGCCGTGTGCGCTCGCCTAAGACGGCGGCAAAACCGGCCCGCAACTGCCGCTGCCGCCAAGCGAAGACCACCCAGGCAGCGGCGACGCCGGCGCCCAGGCAAAGCGCGACGAACCAACGGGTCTGGTAGAACTGCGGCTGGAGCACGAAGGCAAAGGTTGCGCCCTGGTCGTTCCAGACGCCGTCGGGGTTCGCGGCGATCACCCGGAAACGGTAGGCGCCCGGGGCCAAGTTGGTGAAGTAAGCGGTGCGGCGCGCGCCGGCGTCCGTCCAGTCCCGATCCAAGCCGTCCAACCGGTAGCGGAAACAGACCTTCTCCGGCGCGGGAAAGGAAAGGGCGGCGTAGTCCAACTCCACGTCGCGCACGCCGGGCGGCAGGGTCGGGATGCGGCCGGCTCCGTCGGGGTGGGCGGCAATCTCCGTGTGGTGGTCGACGAGCATGCGCTCCACGTAAACCGGGGGCGGTTGCGCGTTGCGCGACAGGCGCGCTGGTTCGACGGCGACCAAACCCTTCACGGTGGGGAACCAAAGCCGGCCATCCGCGGTCCGGACGCCGGCCGGCGCGTTTCCACCGTTGCACTCGACGCTGCGCATCCCATCCGCGTGGTCGTAAGCCGTGCACTCCACCTTGGGCCGTCGGCCGGCGAAGAACGCCTCCAGATCCGTTTTAGCGACGGAGCAGACCCCGACGTTGCTACTCATCCAGAGCCGGCCGGCGCCGTCGTCGAGGATTTGGTAGACGCTTTCGGAGGGGAGGCCGTTCCGGGTGGAACACGTTGCCAGCCGTCCGTCCCGCCACCGCGCCAACCCGTGCTCGACGGTGCCGATCCACCAGTCGGCGTCCGTCCCGGCGTTCCGTTCCAAGCAAGTGACGAGGCTTTCCGCCAACGGGTCGTCAGCCGCCGGAACCACCGCTGGACGAAAGCCGGCCGTTTCGGTCCAGCGGCAGACCCCGCGCGCGGTGCCGATCCAGAGGGTTTCCCGGCCGTCGACGCTGAGCGCGACGACGTAGTCGCTCGGCAATCCGTCGGCCGTGGTGTAAGCGGCCACTTGGCGACCGGCGCGGAGTGCGACGAGACCCCGCCCCGTGCCAACCCAGAGACGATCCTGGTCGTCGGCACAAAGGGCGTTGATGGTGCTGGCAGCGACGCCTTTCGGACCCAACTCGAACGGTTGCGGGGTGAACACCCCGTCGCGCCCGCCGGAGAGTTAGCCCCCGGGCGCAACCCCCCCCCCAAGAAACCCAGCCCGAAAC
>CAXUNV010000073.1:1414-7437 GCA_964252355.1 uncultured Chthoniobacterales bacterium
CGCGATCCTCGGCCAGCGCGGAGATCACGCCCGGCGGGGTTTTGCCTTCCGGCGTCGCCCCGCCGGGCATGACGGGGGCTGCAAAGCGGCCGTCCGCCTGACGGTGCACCAGCCCGACCGTGGTTCCGAGCCAGAGATCGCCGGCGTGACCGGCGCAAACCACCGAGACGTTTTCGGCGGAGAGTCCCTCGGGCGCACCGTACGTGGCCAGCCCCGCGTCGGCGAGGCGCATCAAGCCGTAGCCGGTGCCGACCCAGAGGTCGCCTTCCCGGTCCTCCGCCAGCGAAGCCACGCTTTCGCTGGGCAACCCGTCCTGGAGGTGGAAACTCGCCAATGCGCCGCTGGGCAAGTGGAGACGCCGCAGGCCGTCGCTGCCGGTGCCGATCCAGAGATTGCCGTCGCGGTCTTCGCAAAGCGCCGTGACCTTCGCCCCGGCCAAGTCGCGCGCGACGGCTGCCGGAACGGGAGCCAGCGCGTTGTTTTCCACGCATGCCAACCCGGCGCGGGTGCCGACCCAGAGCCGACGGCCGTCGCGGCTGCAGGCAAGCGTCTGGATCCAGTTGCTGCCAGGGGTTCCGGTCGTGAGGTCAAGCCGGACGGCTTGACGGCCGTCACGCCAGCCGGACAAACCGGCGTTGGTGCCCACCCAAAGGGTCTGGTCCGGTGCCTCGCAGACTGACCAAACCGACTCTTGGGCAAACGTCCGCACGTCAGGAAACGGCTCCACGTGGCCGTCGGCACGCATGCGACTGACGCCACCCCGGTAAGCCCCGATCCAGACACCGCCGCCGCGGGCGGGGCAGACGGACGTGGTGCGCGGAGACGAGAGACCTCCCGCGGGGCCAAGCCGGGTGAATTTACCCTCGGGAGAAAGGTGGAGGAGACCCTCGAGGCTTGGGGCCCAAAGCCCGCCAGCGTCGTCTTCCGCCAAACCCGGCATGGTTGCGAGCCGGCCGATGGCGTCGTGGTCTGGCCGCGCGAAACGGACGCCGTCGAACCGCGCAAAGCCTTCCTGCGTGCTGACCCAAACGTAACCGTCACGAGCCTGGACGACCGTGTAGACGTGGTCCTGCGGGAGGCCGTGTTCGTGGTGCCAAACGTCGCACCGGTACTGCGTGATGGCGCGAGTGGGATCAAGGGCTGCAGCCGGGCCGGCGACCGCCAAAGCGCCGAACGCCAGGGCGAGACCGGCCCGCACGCGGCCACCACCGAAAATGTTCATGCGCTGCATGGTGCCTTCGCCGTCTCCACGGCGTGCCGCAGACCCTTGGGCCGTCGTTGCCACCCGCCACCCCTAAGAGACACATCGAAAGCACCGCGACGCAACGCCTCAAAAAGGGAGGTTGGTCATCCTTTCTGGGGAGAGTGAACTCCGCCTTTTTCGGTCCTGGAAATCCGCTCGCTCGGGGCATAGCGGCCGCGTCGCGGACGGTGCGAGACTCACCCCAACACCTCCCGATCTGCCCCCACCGTAAACCCCGAGAACGGCTGCCAAGCTTCGCAGAAGCGCGGTCCGCCGGTGGGGAGACAATTGGTCCCAACCCGATTCGCACCATGCAAGACGTCCTTCCGGCCGTGACTACTGGATACTTCCTCCCATCCCCCGAATGGGTTCGAGACTACTTTCATGGGGTAGACACCATGCGGCCCAAGGAGGTCACGCGCCATTTTGCCGCAGACGGTCGGTTCCGTTTCGGCAACGCGGAAGCCGCCGTCGGTCGTCCGGCCATCGCCGCCATGCTAGAAAAGTTCTACGCGCAACTCTCGGCCATGCGCCACGAAGAGACCGGGTTGTGGACCGGGGATAACTCCGCGGTATTCGAGGCCGTTGCGCATTTCACCCGTAAATCCGACGGGAAAGAGGTCCCTTTGCCGGCCGTCAGCATCCTGCGTTTCGGCCACGAAGGACTGATCACCGACTTCCGCATGGTCATGGATGCCGCGCCCCTCAATGGCTGAACAGCAATCCCGTTTCCCGCAATGGACCCTTTCGCCGGCCCCCGCCCCGCCCTCTACGAGCGGCTGAGTCCCGAGAACGCGGCACTGCTGCTGATCGATCACCAGACCGGGCTGATGCTCGGGGTCGGCACGTCCGAGCCAACGAAACTCAAGAGCAACGTGCTCGCCTTCGCTCAGCTGGGTAAAATCTTCGCTTTGCCAACGGTCGTGACCACCAGCGCCAGCGACGGTCCGAACGGACCCTTAATGCCGGAGATCAGCCAGATGTACGGTCGAGACCGCGTGATCAACCGGCACATGGTTTCCGCTTGGGACGACCCGGCCTTTGTTGCGGCCGTGGAGAAGACCGGACGCCGCAAACTTCTCATGGGCGCCATCACCACCGACGTCTGCCTGCTTTTCCCAGCGCTCGCCGCCACGGCGGCCGGGTACGACGTGTACGCCGTCGCTGACGCCTCGGGCACCTGGGACGCGCTGAGCGAGCAGACCTCGCTGCTGCGCCTAAGCCAAGCGGGGGTCAAAGTTTGCAATTGGGTCAGCGTCGCCGCCGAGTTGCTGCGCGACTGGGGCGGCCCTTACGCCAAGGAAATCGGCCAACTCTTGGCCGAGCGGCTTGGGCCGTACGGTTTTCTGGCCAACAATTTCGCCGCCATACGATGAACCCGCCGACTTACCCTTTCCGGCTCGCCCCCCTACCCTACGCGTACGAGGCGTTGGAGCCGTACATCGACGCGGAGACGATGCGCCTGCATCACGACCAGCACCATCAGGCGTACCTCGACAACCTCAACCGGGCCCTCGCCGGGTTGCCCGCGTGGCATGGCCGCAGCATCGAGGAGATCTTGAAAGGGCTCTCCGAGGTGCCGGAAGACGTCCGCACGACCGTGCGCAACCACGGTGGCGGCCATGCCAACCACCAGCTTTTTTGGAAGACCATCGCCCCGGCCGGCACGCGCGGGGTCGGGCCGCGCGGTGCGCTCGCGGCGGCTATCGAGCGGGATTTTGGCGGATTGGAAGCCATACAAACCGCCTTCGACGAGGCGGGCGCCAAAGTCTTCGGCTCCGGCTGGGTGTTTCTCGTCATGGACCCGAAGGATGACCACCGCCTCAAAGTCCATCCCACCGCCAACCAAGATAGTGTGCTGCTGGAGGGTTTGCCCGCGCTCTTTGGCAACGACGTTTGGGAGCACGCCTACTACCTCAAGTACCAGAACCGTCGGGCCGAGTACCTGAAAGCTTGGTGGAATGTGTTAGCGTGGGACGTGGTGATTGAGCGACACAAAGCCATCCTGGCCGGTGACGAAAAGCGCCTTGGCGGGCCGACGGCTTGAGCGGGCGGGAGCCCTTTTCGACTAAACCCAGCGTGATTTACACAGATGACACAAACCGCTTCCAACCCCGCCCAGGCACCTGTGCGCGTGCTCATCGTCTTCGACTCTTGGGAGGGCCACACGGCGGCCATCGCCCGAGCGGTCGCCGAGGGCGCCGCGGCGGAGCCCAACACGTTCGCTGACCTTTGCCCGGTGGCGGAAGCCACCCGTGAGCGGCTGCGTCAAGCCGACGCGCTCGTCATGGGCAGCCCGGTCCACCAGCGCACCATGGCTTGGCCAGTGAAGCGCTTTGTCGACTTGGTCTGCGAACCGGCGTGGTTCTACGACGACATCGTCGGCCGGGTCGGCGCGGTCTTCACCACCGGCGGCGGCCACGGTGACGCCGGTGGGGGTTGCGAACTGGCGCAACTTTCCATGTTGGGCAACCTCGCCGCCTGCGGGTTGACGCTGGTCACCTT
Source organism: uncultured Chthoniobacterales bacterium (assembly GCA_964252355.1). Lineage (GTDB taxonomy): Bacteria > Verrucomicrobiota > Verrucomicrobiia > Chthoniobacterales > JAFAMB01 > CAXUNV01. The sequence continues at coordinate 5,163 of CAXUNV010000073.1, forward strand.
TCCCAAGACGACGCCCGGCTTTCAGCAATACGGGATGCACTGGGGCCCGCACTTCCGGATCACGGGTGAAGACATGCAACCCAAGGAGCCGGCGGTCGTGGCCCGGGAAGGCCGCGAAGCAGCGTTCGCGCATGGTCGAAACATCGCCCGGGTAGCCGCGCGTCTGCGCGGGGTCGCCATGGCGACGGGCAACGACTGGCCGCCCGAGCCGATGCGCCGCCAGCGCGAAGAGCTGGAAGCGAAGGATCCGACGTTGGGCCGACCCCAGCACTAACCCCCTCTTCCCGGGATGGAACGTTCGGCAGACCTCAGTTACCAGGACGACGCACCGCCGCTGACCCTCACCGTCAACGGCACCCGACACCGGCTGCGGTTGCCGGTGGAGGTCACCTTGCTCGACCTGCTGCGCGAGCGCCTCGGGTGTTACGGCACGAAAAAGGGTTGTGACCACGGCCAATGTGGCGCCTGCACCGTACTGGTAAACGGGGAGCGGCGACTCTCTTGCCTCTCCCTGGCCGTCACCCACGACGGCGACGCCATCACCACGATCGAGGGTGTGGCGGCGGCCGACGGCACCCTCCATCCGTTGCAGGCCGCCTTTGTGGCGCACGACGCCTTCCAGTGCGGGTATTGTACTTCCGGCCAAATCATGAGCGCGCTTGGGCTCTTGGCCGAAGGTCACGCGCGCACGCCGGAGGAGATCCAGGAGGAGATGAGCGGCAACCTGTGCCGTTGCGGCGCGTACCTGGGCATCGTGGCGGCCGTCGTCGAAGTGCGCGGGGCGACCACGGAGGACGCTTCCGCAAAGGCGTGCCCCGGCACCCTCGACCTGCCTTCAACCCTCGCTTCTTACCCGGAACGGGCGGTCGCGGTCGGCACCGCCGTAACGTCATGAACCCGTTTGCGTACGAGCGGGCGCGCGATGTCGAGGCGGCCGTCGCCGCCGTGGCCAACGACCGGGGCGCAGCCTTCTTGGCCGGGGGCACGACGGCGGTCGATTTGATGAAGCTGGGCGCTTGGACGCCCGCACGCCTGGTGGATTTGCGGCATCTACCCGAAGCCTTTCGGGCTATCGAGGTGGGGCCAAACGGCGAGGTGGGCATCGGGGCCGGGGCAAGCAACACGTCCGTCGCCTACCACCCTCACCTGCGCCGCCAGTTCCGCGCGTTGCCCGAAAGCATCCTGGCGGGCGCGAGCCCGGCGTTGCGCAACGCGGCCACCGTGGGCGGTAACCTGCTCCAACGGACCCGGTGTTACTATTTTCGCGAGCCCAGTTTGCCATGCAACAAGCGCACGCCCGGCACAGGTTGCCCGGCCGCGGCACTCGGCGGTTTCAGCCGGCCTTTGGCCATCTTCGGAACCAGCGAGCATTGCATCGCCACCTACCCGGGCGACATGGCGGTCGCCCTGGTGGCTTTGGACGCCGTGGTCAAGACGCGCCGACCGGACGGCGGCGAGCGGCGCCTTCCCGTGTTCGAGCTTTACCGTACGCCGGGCGACGCACCGGAACGCGACACCGTCCTTGAGCATGGGGAACTCATCCTTGGCATTGAACTGCCGGTCCGGCCGGGGTCGGCCCTTTCGCACTATTTGAAGGTGCGCGACCGGCTCTCGTACGCGTTTGCCTTGGTCTCCTGCGCGGCGGCGCTGGAGCTGTCGGCCGACCGGCGCACCGTGACCGACGTGCGCCTGGCTTTTGGCGGCGTGGGCACCCGGCCGTGGCGGGCGTTCGCGGCCGAGGAGGTGCTGCGGGGCCGGCCGCTGGACGACGCGATCCTCGATGCTGCCGCGGAAGCCGCCGTGGCCGGGGCGCGGACCACCGCGCAGAATGCCTTCAAGGTACCCCTCGTACGACGGACCCTTCGCCGCACCTTGCGGTACCTGGAAAATCTGTCTGTCGCACCATGAAGGTTGCACACTCCCGCATCGGTGCGCCCGCCCCACGCGTGGACGGCACCCGCAAGGTCACGGGCGGCGCCCGTTACGCCGCGGAATTCGACTACCCTAAACTCTGCCACGGCGTGCTGTTGCCCGCGCGCATCGCCCACGGTCGGGTCGTGCGGGTCGCGGGTGCGGAGGCCGCGCGCACGCCCGGTTTCGTCGGGCTGCTCACCCACGAGAACGCGCCGAAGCTGGAGAACGTCCCCATCTTCCCGCGCGGCCCGGCGGGCGAGGGCTTTGCGCCCTTGCAGGACGGCCGCGTCCGTTACGCCGGGCAGCACCTCGGCCTCGTGGTGGCCGACACCCTCGAACACGCCCGGCAGGCGGCGGCGCC
>CAXUNV010000073.1:7447-8465 GCA_964252355.1 uncultured Chthoniobacterales bacterium
CTACGAACCTCTGCCCGCCACGACCTTCGCCGGCCAACTCGCCGCGGACGCACCGCCCGCGGAAGCCGCGGAATTTCTCCAAGCTCAGCTTAACGAGGGTCGCGGTGACCTGACCCGCGGATTCACTGAAGCGGAGGTGGTCGTCGCCGGGGAGTACACCACGCCGACGGTGTTCCAAAACCCGATGGAGATGGGCGCGACTACCGCCGTCTGGGACGAGGACCGGCTCACGGTACATGAGTCGACGCAATGGGTTTTGGGTGTGCGCGGGTTCCTTTCCCGAACCTTCGATTTGCCCCTGGAACACGTGCGCGTGCTCGCGCCGTTCGTCGGCGGCGGGTTCGGCTCGAAGTGCATGACGTGGAGCCATGGCGTCCTGGCCGTGGCTGCGGCGCGCCTCTTTAGAGTGCCTGTGCGGGTGATGCTTTCGCGTGAGGCGATGTTTCACACCCTCGGTCATCGGCCGGCGCTCCGCCAAACGGTGCGGCTCGGGGCAACCCGAGAAGGCCGGTTGACCGCCATCGAGCACACGGCCGTTTCGCAGACCTCCCTCTCCGACGATTACGTGCCGCCGGTGGGCGAAACCACCCGCTTGCTCTACGCCTGTCCCCACGTCCGGACCGCCCAACGCGTCCACCGGGTCAACGCCGCCACGGGCACGATCATGCGTGCGCCCGGGGAGGCCCCAGGGCTTTTCGCCCTCGAATCCACCCTGGACGAACTCGCCCACGAGCTGAACCTAGACCCGCTCGAACTACGCCGGCGCAACTACGCCGACCGGGAACCGCAGAACGGTTTGGCGTGGTCGTCCAATGCGCTGCTGGAGTGCTACCGCGTGGGAGCCGAGCGTTTCGGTTGGGCCGAGCGCGCCCCGCGCCCGCGTGCCCACCGCGAAGGTGACGAGTGGATCGGCCTGGGCGTCGCCGCGGCGGTTTACGCGACTTACCTCTCGCCGGCCAGCGCCACCGTCCGGCTCCGGGCGGATGGCCGCGCCGTTGCGGACGCCGCCGTGCACGAG
>CAXUNV010000073.1:8475-13170 GCA_964252355.1 uncultured Chthoniobacterales bacterium
GCGCCTACACCGTTTTCAGTCAGGTGGTGGCGGAGGCGCTTGGGCTGTCCCTGGACGAGGTCGAGTTCCGGTTGGGCGACACCGAACTCTCGACGGCACCCCTGGCCGGGGCTTCGCGCACGACCGGCAGCGTTGCGCCCGCGGTGCGCGCGGCGGCGTTGGCCGTACGCGAAGAGTTAATCGCCCGCGCCGTGCGCGACCCGGGTTCCGCATTGGCGGGTCTCGATCCCGACGAGGTCAGCGCCGCCGAGGGCGGGCTGCGGATGAAGTCTGACCCGACCCGGCAAGAAACCTACGTCGCGCTGCTCGCGCGCTGGGGTGTGCCGGAGGTCGCGGCCCGGCGCGAGTCCTTTCCGCCCGGCTTGGGTCGAACGGACCTCGACACCTTGGCCAAAGGGGTCAACGCCATCCGCTTCGGCACACCCGCCCCGCCGCAGTTGGCCCAAGCGCGCAAGGCAGGGACCGAGCCCAAAGCCACGTACGCGTTTGGTTGTCACTTCGTGGAGGTACGTGTGGACGCCGATTTCGGCCGCGTTCGGGTCACCCGCGTCCAGGGCGTGTACGGGGCAGGCACCATCCTCAACGGACGGACGGCCCGCAGCCAAATCGTGGGCGGGATGACCTTCGGGTTGGGCATGGCGCTGCACGAGGAGACTGCCTGGGACCTTTCCCTGGCGCGCATCGTCTCGGCGAGCTTGGCCGATTACCACATCCCGGCCTGCGCCGACGTGCCGCCCGCCGTCGACGTGCACTTTCTGGACGAGCGGGATGATTATCTTCCACCCCCCGGCGCCAAGGGGATCGGCGAGCTGGGCAGTTGCGGGTTGGCGGCCGCCGTGGCGAACGCCGTGTTTCACGCCACCGGGGTGCGCGTGCGCGACCTGCCCATCACCCCCGACAAACTGCTCTCCGCCGGCCTCTGACACCCCCTCGTTCTCAACGATGCCCACCACCGAAACCACGTCGCCGGCCAGCATCCCCGGCTTCACGCACCACACGGACGACGCGAACGGGGTGCCTCTCCATTACGTCCGCGGTGGTCCGGCGGGTGGCGAACCGGTCTTGCTCTGGCACGGCTTTCTCGGGACTTGGTACGTTTGGCGCAAGGTCATGCCGACCTTGGCAGAAGCAGGGTACGCGGTGCTCGCGCCCGACATGCGCGGCTACGGCGACTCCGCCAAGCCGCCCGCTGCCGTCGGTTACGACGCGCGGACGCTGGTGGAAGACTTCCGCGCCCTCATTGGACAGCTCGGCCTCGGCCCCGTTCACCTCGTCGCCCACGACATGGGTGCGCCGCCGGCGCTGGTCTGGGCGGGTGAGCACCCGGACGAGGTCCGCACCCTGACCTATTTGGACGAACCGCTCGTCACCCAGGAGACCCTCAAGGCCGTGCACCAGTTCACCCCGGAGGGCACCGCCCACGGCGGGCTCTGGTGGTGGGCGTTGGCCTTCGCCGACGATTTGCCGGAGCGCCTGCTTGCGGGCCACGAGCGCGAGTTTCTGGAATTTTCCTACCGCACGTACCTCTACGACCGTCGGTCCATCGAAGAAACGGCGGTGGTCGAAACCTTGCGTACGTTCGCCGCCCCGGGCGGCATCGCGGGCGCCTTCGGCGTTTATCGGGCCATTTTCGACACCATGCGCCAGACGGAGGCCTGCACAAAGACGGCGTTGACGTTGCCGGTGCTGGCGCTCGGCGGCGCGCAGAGCCTGGGCGAACGCGTGCGGCAGATGCTCGCGGGCGTGGCACCGGCGGTACGCGGCGGCAGCGTGGGGCGGTGCGGGCATTTCATCCCGGAGGAGAGGCCGGATGAGCTGGTCGACCAACTCTTGACCCTTTTCCGGGAAGGCCGCGCCCATTGACGGTCACGGGTCCGTTTTCCTGCCGACACGGCGGCCAACCTGTGGCTGCCTTGCGACGTCTCTTGTGCCGAGTCGCACGGGCGCTCGTCACGGCGACGTTGCTGACCGCAGCCATCCGCCCCTGGCCGGCAGGCGCGCAGGAGGCCGGAATCCCCTTCGCTTTGGACGCACCCCCGCCGGGCACGCCGCAACCGGCCGGACGCAGCTTCCCGCCTTACGGCCCGACGCGGACGGAGGAAGACTACCGTTACCTTGCTCGGCCGGACCCGACGCGACCTCACGACTTTTTCGACCCGGTCAAATACCTGCCGCTGGATTCCCGGGGCGACGTTTACCTCACGCTCGGCGGTGAGACCCGCCAGCGGTACGAGCTTTACCACGACTACCCCTTCCCACCTGCCCCGCGCGACGCGGGCGGTTATGACCTGCAACGCTACTTGCTGCACGCCGATTTGCACCTGGGAGAGGGCATCCGCCTTTTCGCCCAATTCAAGAGCGCCCTGGTTGAGGGACAATCCCCGCAGCCCGCGCCGTTTCAAGAGGACCGAGCCGACCTTAACCAAGCTTTCGTGGACCTGCGGCTCTCCCTGCCCTTCGCCAGCCCGGGGTTGACCGGCCCAGCTTCGGCGACCTTGCGCGGGGGACGGCAGGAACTCGACTACGGCATCGGTCGGCTGTTGGCGGTGCGTGAGGGGCCCAACAACCGCCAGGCGTTCGACGGTTTCAAGCTGATGCTCGACGCGGGCGGCTGGCGCGCCGACCTTTTCCTCGTCAAGCCCGTCGAGGACGACCGGGCTGCCTTCAACGATCAAGCGCTCGATGCGCAGACGCTCTGGAGCGTCTACGTCGGTCGTCCGCTGCCGGAGACCCTACCGGTGGTGGGTGGGGCCAAGTTGGAAGGGTATTACTTCGGCTTCCTCAACAGCCAAGCGGCGTACAACCAGGGTCGCGGTCGGGAAGAACGCCACACCTTGGGCGTTCATCTGAGTGGCACGCACCCGGTCTCCGGTGGCAGTCTGGATTACGACCTGGAAGGCACCCTCCAATTCGGTCATTTCGACAACGCCGCCGCCCTCCCGGCTCGTCCAGCGGGCGCACCCCCTCCGACTCCCGCATTTTTCGGCGGCAACGGCGGACCTTCGCCGGCCTTGCCGATGCAGGCGGAGGTTTCTCCGGGTGATGGGAACATCCTTGCTTACAGCGCGAGCGCCATCGTCGGCTTGACACTGGAGGAGCTTCTGTTTTCCCCGCGAGTGAGCCTCGAAGGCGACCTGGGCAGCGGCGACGGCGACGCCTCTGGCCGGCGCCTGGGCACGTTTAACCCCTTGTTCCCTCGCGGCCAATATTTTGATGAAGCGGCGTTCTTCGACGTGGCCAACTTGGTGGACGTGCGTCCGGCGGTGGACTGGCATTTGACGAAAGGCCTGGTGGTGGTGACCGATGCTTTCGTCTTCTGGCGGCAAAACGTCCATGACGGCCTCTACAGCCCGTCCAACCAGTTGCTCATCGCCGACGGGGGTAACCGGGCGCGCTTCGTCGGTGCGCAAGCCACCGGGCGTCTGGTCTGGCAACTGAACCGCCACTTGGTTTTCGAGGCTGACTACACCCACCTATTTGCCGGCGATTACCTACGCGGGGCGACGCCGAGGCGCGGCGGCGGCCAGAACGCGGACTTCGTCGCGGCGTGGCTGCAGTTCAAGTTTTGAGGGGGGAGTGGACCGACTCCGCCGTTTTGCGCACAAGGCCGCTCGCGCGTAGGGTTTGAGCATGTCGGACCGGGTCGACAAGGACACCGTGCTGTGCATCTCGCTGGCGGGGCGTCCCGGCAATTTCGGCACCCGCTTCCACAACTTCCTCTACCGGGAGCTCGGGCTAAATTACCTCTACAAAGCCTTCGCGACGCGCGACCTCGGGGCGGCGCTGGGCGGCGTGCGTGCGCTCGGCATCCGGGGCTGCAGCGTGTCCATGCCGTTTAAGGAAGCCTGCCGGGCGTTTTTGGACGAGCTGCATCCTGCGGCGACCGCCGTCGGCTCCGTGAACACCATCGTCAACGAAGAGAGCTGGTTGCGCGGTCATAACACCGACTACGCGGCGGTGCTCGGCCTATTGCAACGCCACGACGCCCCCGCCGCGGACACGGCGTTCGTCCTGCGCGGCAGCGGCGGCATGGCCAAAGCCATGGCCTGCGCTCTGCGCGACGCGGGTTTCGGCTCTGGGGTCGTCGTCGCCCGCAACGAGGCCGCCGGCCGGTCGTTTGCCAAAAGCTTCGGTTACGAGTGGCGCGCCGCCTTGGGGCCGCACCGCCCGGCGATGCTGGTGAACGCCACGCCGATCGGCATGGCGGGAGGCGCCGAGGCGGCGGACCTCGCCTTCGAACCCGACGCCGTTGACGCCGCCGATTGGGTGGTCGACGCGGTGGCGATGCCCTCCGAGACGCCGCTGATCCGCCACGCGCGCCAACGAGGCAAGCGGGTCATCACGGGCGCGGAGATCATCGCCTGGCAAGCTTTGGAACAGTTCGCGCTCTACACCGGGGTCCGCCCGAGCGACGACCAAGCGCGGCGCGCCGCGGCCCACGCGAGCCAAGCCTAACTCCGGCCGCACCCGCTGACGCCGATCGGCCGGACGACGGCTTGAAGGAGAAACCGAACTCCCGCCTAACCTAATATTTACCATAAATATCATATTTATGGGCAGGTGCGCGGGTTCGGCTGGCCCCAGCCCTAAAGTCGGTTACCGGTTGCGCCATGAGAACTTTGCTCGCTTGCGTCGCCCTCGCCTTTTCCGCCAGCGCCAACGTGGCGCCTCGTTCCGCGCACCTCGCCTTCACCC
>CAXUNV010000074.1:0-13067 GCA_964252355.1 uncultured Chthoniobacterales bacterium
GCCCCCGCCCGGGGCAAGCGGCCCCCCCGCCCCGCCGAAAACCCGCTGGCGCTTACACCGTTGTAGCCGGGCCCCGCCGGCCGCGACCCAGCATGGGGGATCGCTTTGCCCTGCCAGAAGATCGTCCCGGCAGATCCGCCCCGGGCCCGTAAAACGGCTCGAGCCGAGGTAGAGACTGCGGCGGGTAAGCGAGTGGGACACAGAACTAGAACAGAAGGGTCGGGTCGCCCGCCAGCGCACCTTCATGCACGAGCAGCGCGCGCTTGCGCTCCACCCCTCCGCCGTACCCGGTGAGCGCGGCGTTCGCGCCGATCACGCGATGGCACGGCACCGCGATCGCGGTCGGGTTGGCGCCGTTCGCCAATCCGACCGCGCGCACCGCCGCTGGCCGGCCGATGCGTTCGGCCAGTTGGCCATACGTGATCGTTTGGCCCGGCGGAATGTCGCGGAGGGCAGCCCACACCGCTTGTTGGAACGGCGTTCCGTCCGTGGCGGTCGGCAGGGCGGCGAGCGCGGCAAAATCGCCGGCCCAATAAGCGCGCAACGCCGAAATCGCGCCGCCGGGATCTTGCGCTCGTTCCAGAAGGACGCTCCCGGCGCCATGGCGCCGCACTGGCAGGCGGTGGTCTGGCCTTTCCCAACCCAAGGCCCGCAACCGCCCCTGCTCGTCGACGATGACGACGGTGGTCCCGAGCGGGGTCTCTGTCTGGTCGGTGAACCAGCGCAATGGGTTCGGGGTCATGCCGCCTCCGCCATGGCGCCATCCAGGCTGGCCCCACCTTCGCCCGCCGCCCAAAGGTGTTGCGCCGCATACGCCCGCCAAGGTCGCCACGCCTCGGCGCGCGCGGCCAACTGCTCGGGCGACGGCCGCCGGCCAGCCCTGTCCTGACAAGCGCGCAGCAGGCCGACGTCGGAGGCCGGAAAGGCGTCGGTCTCACCGAAGGCGCGGAGCGCGATGTACTGTGCCGTCCACTCGCCCACGCCGGGCACCTGACGCAACCGCGGGAGGGCGTCGTCCAGGGATGGACCGGCGCGCAGGATTGCCGGATCAGCGACGGCGGCTCCGGCCAGCGCCGAAACGCACCGCGCGCGCGGCGTGGGCATGCCCAGGGAGGTTAGGTCTGCGGAAACCAACCTTTCAGCCGACGGGAATAGGCGCGTGAGCCCCGACGCGCCCAGACCCTCGACCTCCAAAGGCGCACCGAACGCCGCAACCAGTTTGGAAAGGAGCCGCCGGGCGGCCTCAAGGGTCACCTGTTGGCCGAGCACGGCGCGCACCGCCAGCTCGAACCCGTCCCAACTGCCCGGCGCCCGCAAGCCCGGCCGGCGCGCCACCAGCGGCGCCAGGACCGGATCGGTGGCGAGGTGGGCATCGATGGCGTCGACGTCGGCGGAGAGGTCGAAAAGGCGTCGCACCCGGCGCACGACGGCCGGCAGCGCCCGCGGGCTCGCCGGGGTGAGCGTCACGTCCAAACCGTGGCGACCACGGGCAGGCACCACCGCGACGACGCCGGCTTGCCCGCCGTCCAAAAACGAGCGGTGATACCCGCCCTCGTCGACCTTCTCCACCCCGTCGATCGTCCGCCGGGCAAGGTACGCGAGCATCGCGGCCCAATCGTAAGGCGGACGGTACGGCAAAAAGATCTTCAGCGCGGGGCCGCCACCGCCGCGGAGACGGTCGGGGTGGCGGCGATGGCGCACGTCGTTCGGCGAGCGTCGGTAGACGTTCCGGAACGCGTCGTTGAACCGGCGGACGCTGCGGAAACCCGCCGCCGTCGCCACGTCGATGATCGGGAGTCGCGTTTCGCTGAGCAACTGTTTGGCCAGGAGGAGGCGACGCGTTTGCGCGACCGCGACGGGCGATGCGCCGACGTGTTGGTGGAAGAGACGGCGCAGGTGCCGGCCGCCGACGCCCAACCGTTCGGCAAGGGTTTCCACCGACGCCGCCTCGTCGTCCAACGCGCCGTCGGCGATGCACGCGAGCGCTTGGGAAACGGTGTTGGCGGTCCCACGCCAGACGGCATGTTCGGGCGACGCCTCCGGCCGGCAGCGCAGGCAAGGCCGGTAGCCGGCGGCTTGTGCCGCGGCGGCGGAGGGGTAGAACGTGCAGTTCTCGAGATGCGGCGTGGGCGCCGGACAGATCGGCCGACAATAGATGCCCGTCGTCCGCACCGCCGTGAAGAACCGGCCGTCGAACCGGGGATCGCGCGTGCGCAGCGCGCGGTAGCAGACCTCTCGATCTAAAAGTTGCACCGCCCGACTATGAACTCGGGCGCGCCGTTCGTCTGGCAACTTTCGGACGTGATCGCCCGACGATGGTCCCGGCGCGACGAGGGGAGCGCGGACGTCCCGTCCGTAAACGGGAAAGGCGGCTTTCGTCCTTGCTCCGGCTCGCCCCGCTCGGCGGCACCTCCGGTACCGGCGGCCTGGTCCGCAACGCCTCGCGACGCCCGGTGGACGTCCGAGCCGCCCGCACGGCTCCGCGTAGCGATGCGGACGGGGACGACAGCGCTAGCGTCATGCCTGCCCGGTTCCGGGCCGGGCGGGACGCCCGGGCTCCCCTGGAGCTCCGGCGAAGGCCGCCTTTGGATGGTCCCTCCCAGGCGTCGGGGTGGCCCGCCCGCGGCACGCGTCACCAGAGGGTGGTCAAGCCGGGGTACCGCGCGATGGCGGGATCCGGTGTCACCATAGCCATGCGATGCGCCAACGCGCTCGCGATCAGCAGACGGTCGAACGGGTCGCTGTGCAGGGGCGGCAACGCACCCGCGCCGACCGCCGCGTCCATGTCCAACGCGAGCGCCCTCAAACCGTGCAGACGCAAAGCCAACGTCACCCAAGCCGCCGGCGGCAAGGGTAAAACCAATTTTCCCTTTGCTGTTTTTTGCGCGAGCTCGAAGCCGGAGACCGCGGACACATAAAGCGCGCCCACGTTGCTTCGAAGGGCTGCGCGGGCCGGGTTAGAAAGCTTGCCGGGGTCGCTGGTCAGCCAAAGCAGCGTGCAGGTGTCGAGCAGCAGCATGCCGACGTCAACGATCCTTGCTCGGCCACTCCTCTTCCGATGCCGGTTCGATGGGGTCGTAAAGGATTTGGGCCTTGAGCTCTGGGTGCGTCTCCAGGGGATCATGGCCGACTGCGATAACGGCACGCAGCTCCGCCACCGGTTTGCCATGCCGACAAATCAAAACCGTTTCGCCTCGTGCTTCGACGGCAACCAGAAGGGACGAGAGCTGCGTCTTAGCCTCGTGCGTGTTGACCGTGATCATCCGCATGCAAGGTATCTGGTTAGTCTACGTTAGTCCAGTCCACGCTCACCAGGTTACCCAGCGCAGCCAAGCCCCCTGCCACGGCCTAAAATGCAGCCGTCAAACCATGGGTTGCCTGGGCGCGGCTGCGCCGACGGAGAACCGACCCGACAACCCAGGCACCGGCGCACCCCAGGAGGAGCGGTGCCGGGCCGGCCTCGGGCACGGGCGCGATGGTGACCGCGACATCACTGAGGGGCGTTTTGATCTCAGCGCTGGTCTCCCCAATGAAGACAAACGCATTGGACGGACCGGTAAACGCGAACTGCCCCGCGCGGAGTTCTGCCTGCGGCGGCGTGCCCGTGTAAAGTTTGGGCCCGCTCAAGAGGATGCCGAGCGTGACCGGGACGTGGTCGGGATTGAGCGCGCTGAAAAACGCGCCGAAAGAAATTTTGTCCGAGATCGTCGGGTCATAGAACGCGGCGACGTTGTTGGACCGGGCGCCTTGGTCCACGCCGTTGACCGTCAAGCTTGGATCGGGGGCGGTGAAGCTGAAGCCGTTGCCTTGCGGAAAGGGTGAAACGGCGCCCGGCGCGTAGGTGAACGACAGCGCGAACGGGTGGTCCGGCAACGGGTCAAAAACGGGGCTGGCTTCGCTCCCGTCGTACTCGGTTAGCCCGCTAATCGTGACCCGAGCATCGGCGGCGAACGCCGCGGGGGCGGAAAAGGCGGCCGCCGCGAGCGCCAGCGCCACTTTCAAAATGGTCTTCCCTGTCATCGGGCTGCTCTATCGACGATCTTGGAGCCTGGGGCAACGCCGAATGCGACGACTGGCACTCACGTCGCGTCGGGCTCCGCCCTAATGACCACTCTCGCGGACCTCTCGATCACCTATAACCGTTCTAGAATCAGTTCGGCAACTTTTCCCGACCGCTCGCGGTGCGGGAAGTGGCCGACGCCCGGCAGCTCTACGAAGCGATAATCCCCCGCGTAAAGATGTTTGTTGCCGCGGGAGGTCTCGGGCAGCACGCACCCATCGTCTGAACCGCAGACGAAAGTCGTTGGCACCGGCACGGGCGGGCGGTCCCGCAGCCTTCGCTCCTGACCCTCGTAACAAGGCACCCCGGACGCCGCGCCCGAACGGTGGCGGTAGTAGTGGACCACCGTCTCCACAAAATCCTCGTTGCGGAACGCGCAGGCGGCCGACGCGAAGTCCTCCGGCGAAAAGTCCCACGTGGGCGACCAGACCCGCCAGAGGTGCGCGCAGAAAGCGTCGCGGTCCCGTTCCAACGCCGCGCGTCCCGCTGAGGTGTGCAGGTACCACTGGTACCAATAGGCCTGCGCCTGCGCGAGCTTCGCTTCGGCCGAGGCTGCGGACCTGCCCTCCCCGTACGGCGAGGCCAGCGTCACCAAAGCGGTTATCCGCGAAGGACCGGCCAGCACCGCCGCCGCGTGACCCGCGCGGCTGCCCCAGTCGTGCCCGACGAGCACGAACCGTCTGAGCCCAAGCGCGTCGGCAAAGTCCAAAACGTCCTGCGCCAGGGCCGCAACTTGGCCGGTGCGCGCTTCCGGCACGAGGACACGGCTCGGACCGTACCCGCGCTGGAAGGGGCGCAGCAGCCTTACCGGCCGGTCCGCGAGGTGCGCAACGACGCCTTCCCAGCCGCCCGCGTCATCCGGAAAACCGTGGAGGAAAACGATTGGTTCGCCGTCCGGTGGGCCGCTCTCCAGATAACCGATCTCCACCACCGGAGTTCTGGTGAGTTTCACGTCCGTGCGCATGCCCTTACCGTTGTCCCACCCGGAGCCGAAAGCCAAGGTAGTTCCAGCCCGGGGTTCCCCAGCATCCCCACACCTCCAATCAACACCACCCGGCCAAACTCCCACACGGTCATGGCCGCGGCCCTGACCGCGGAGGCGGGGGCCGACGGCGGCAAGAAGTCCAGCACGCAGTCGATCGGACCCGGCGCCGCTTGCCGCATCCGCTTCCGGTCTTCGTCCTCGTCGCCGAAGAGCTGCACGGTCCTGAGCCGGTCGCCGAAACGGCGCGCCAAATCCTCCAGCACCGCCGCGTTTCGACCCGTGGCGATGACGCAGCCCGCTCCCATCGCCGACGCGACCGCGACGCCCGCGCTGCCGAAAAATCCGGTGGCACCGCTGACCAGGACGGTTTCGCCGGCCCGCAAGTCCGCCGCGAGCAGGCCGCCGTACGGCACAAGGCAGATGCCCAACGCGCACCAGCGTCCCGCGTCGGCCGGGTCCAGGGGCCCGAGCGGAACCGCGTTTTCGGTCGGCACCAGCATCCGTTGGGCAAAGGCGCCGTGGTGAAAATGCTTCTGCAAATGCAGGCCGCCTTCGCCGCGGGCGGTCCAGCCTTGCAGGGTGACGTCGGGGGTGAGCGCATCATCGCGCGAGCGCACGGTCGGGTCGCAGAAGGCAAAGTCGCCGGCGGCCAGACGCGTCGCGTCCGGCCCGACGGCGCGCACGCGGCCGACCGCGCCGCAACCCGGTGCCACGGGCAAGGCCAGCAAGTATCTCCGGGCGCCGCTGAAGACTTCGCTGGCGTAGGGCAACACCGGGGCGGCCACCACGTCGACGACCACTTCCCCCCGTACCCAGGACCGGCGCGGGCAAGGACTCGACGGCGAGCGACGACCCAAACGCCTTCAGGACGGCGGCCTTCATGGTTTCTGACGATCTCATCTTGGACCATCGCAGGGTTTCGCGCCGCAAGAAGGCCTGGTACTATCCTAGGATTGCCACGACCCAGCTTGGCGGTGTATGGGACAAAGCCATGGCGGATGCGAGTCGGGGCGAACTCGGCGATTTCCTGCGGTCACGACGGGAACGGCTGAGCCCTCAGACGGTGGGTCTGCGCGGTGGACGAAAGCGTCGCACCCTGGGCCTGCGGCGCGAGGAAGTGGCTGAACTCGCCGGCATCGGCGTCGATTGATACGTCCGCCTCGAACAAGGCCGCGACGTCAGCCCTTCGACCGGCACCGTCGACGCCCTCGCCCGCGCTTTGCGGTTGGAACCGGTCGAGCACCCGCACCTCCGGGCGCTGGCGCGCGTCGCCGACCGTCGCCCCTTCGTGGTCGAAACCGTCCCGGAGACGTTGCGTCGCGTCGTCGAAAACCTCAACCAACCCGCCTACCTCACCGGCCGCCCTGGGACGTGCTGGCGTGGAACGCCGCCGCGACCGAACTTCTTACGGACTTTGGCGCGGTGCCGAAGTGCGACCGCAACATTCTGGCTTACATGCTGACGGACCCGCACGCCCGGCGGCTGTTCGGTAAAGGCTGGGCCCAGGAAGCCAAGCGCATGGTCGCCCAATTCCGCGTGAACTGCGACCTTTGGGCGGGAGACGCCGCTTTTTTGGAGCTGAGGGAACGTTTGCGCCAACGATGCCCGGAACTCTCGGCTTGGTGGAAAACCCATGACGTTCGCGGGACGGGGTCCGAGCGTAAGCTGCTCGCGCACCCCCAAAAAGGGCTGCAGCAGTTCACGTATGCCACCTTCCAGGCCAACGACAACCCTGCGGTGAAGATCGAGATCTACACGCCGGCGTGAAACGATCCCGAGCATCCCCCCTGAAAGCGAGCGAACCCTCGCGTCTTGCACGCCGTGTCCGCCGACCGTAGCGTGCCATCCGTCATGACGGTCGAACTGCCCAGTTTGGAGGACGGGAATGCCTCCAATCTGAAGCGTTGGGAAGAACTGGGACGCGCTCCTGACTTGGCCGGACTTCCTCACCGGATCGAGACCGACCGCTTCGGACGCTTCCTTATGGCGCCACCGCCCACCTTCGACCACGCCGATCGCGCTTCTAAAGTTTTCAGCGGCTTGGTCCGCCTTATGCCAAGCGGCCGGGCCTTCGGCGAAGTCCCTGTCTCCACCTCGGACGGCGTGAAGGTCAACGACGTCGCTTGGTTCTCGGCGGAACGGCTCCAGCAGATCCGGCCGGTGCCGTGCCTCACGAACGCCCCAGAGCTCTGCGTGGAGGTGTTGTCTCCGACCCATTCCGACGCTGAGATGCGCGCCTTGTACCTTGAAGCCGGCGCGGCCGAGGTTTGGCTTTGTGCACTCGACGGAGCCATGGCCTTCCACGACGCCCGCGGTCAGATCGCCCGATCCGCGTTGTGCCCGGGGTTTCCGATCGCCGTTTGAGTTGAGTTCGCAACAAGCACCCTGCCCAAGGGAGCGCGGGCATCCCGCCCGCAACGCCGCGCAGCGCGCGTTCAGCGGCAAATGTCTCGGCAGCATCGTAGGCCATGGTGAGGCCCAAACGAGACGCCGCCGCTGTTGGAAGCCGGGACCCGGAATCCGGAAGGTAGGGCTAGGCGAGGAACGAGACCCGCCCGCAACGCTGCGCGGAGCTCCGGGGGGATCCGCCATGCCCACGTGCGCAGCGTAGCGCTGCGGGCAGGGCGCCGCCGGGACGGAACGGGGGTGCTGCACGCTGCCGGGGTTGTGCGCGCCGTTGGCAGACGAGGGCGTCTACCCCCCGCGCCGCAGACGATGAAGTCGTCATAGGCCTTGTTGAGATTTCAGTTCGGCTTGGTTCCGGCGTACCCGCCGGACGAAATATGCTGTCCGGGTACTTGGTACAGAACTCGCCGCAGTAGTTGAATCAACCTTCACATTGATTTTTATGACCCTTTCGCTGGCGTCACAGGATGGGCGGCAGCAGCCACCACGAGCGTTTCTTGTACTTTGCCCATTCGGGGTAGCGCGATAGGCTGACCTCTTTGAGCGTCATATTGACGGCGAACAGCCCGCCCCAGACCCAGGCCAGCACCGCGACCGGCAACCAGTGCCACACCATCAGGGCGAAGCTGCCATAGATCATCATCTCACCGAGGTAGTTGGGGTGGCGGATGAAACGGTACATGCCATCGGTGATGAGCCCGCGTTTAACGCGCAAGGTGAAGTACTTCTGGGCGTCGGCGGCCGTCATGGTTACGCAGCCCAGGATGCACAGGGTGATGCACAGGCAGAACCAAGCGTGCTCGGGCAACGGATACGTCGGGTGCGACGCCCCCGAGATCAGCAGCCAGCCGAACACCCAATACCAGCCCAGCACGCCGAGGAAGGCATTGATGCCACCGCCGATGGTAACGCGGTGCTGCCAGGCGGGGTCGGGGAAGGCCGAGTCCTTGATGATCCAGGCCAAGCCGTAGCTGCCGTGCATGGCCAGGTAAACCCAGGCGGCGGTGCTCGTATTGTGATACCAGGCGATGAGGAAACCGAGTAGCGGGAACGTCCCCGTCTTCTGAAAGTTGATCACCCAGGCGAGCTTCCACGGCCGCGGCCCGCCTCCAAAGTCACTTATCAAGTGGTTGGTGAGGCGGCGCATGGCTGAGGCCCAGGCAGGCGCCTTCGCGCAAATGGGTGCGGAGGTCGTGGCGGTGGTCATGATCGACTCCCGCCGATATTCGTCCATCCCTCCGCGAGCGAGGGGCGTTGCGCTATGCGGAGCTCTGGCGCGTGGTTTCTCCGTTCGGGCTTCCAGGGCCCGCTCGCGCCCGTGTCCGACCTCTTGAGGTCGCAAGTCTTTGAACCCCGCTTTATCGTGGCAATTTCGTTTCGACTCATTTGTGGATGTCGCAGGCAAGCAACCTGCATGAAAAGTTAGAGGCCCAACCATTTTTGGGCCCAACTGTCGGAATCGTTATCCTAACTGCCGGGTACCGAACGTCTTTGGTCAGCCTCCGCCGTTGCGGTCTCTAGGGAAGTCCAGTCTGCCGAGCCGTGCAAGCGCCCGGACGATGACCCGTAGGGCGGTCGCTCCATCTCCGGCGTCGCCGACGAAAGGCGCCGTTTGCCCCGGGTTGGGGAAGACGTCCTTTACCGCCGGGTCGATGTCCTCGGCCACGACGAGCGCACCGCGGGCCGCGAAGAGCTTGGCCGTATAAAGCGCTCAAGCCTCGAAATCCGTGCTTAGGGAGACTCCTTCCCAACGGTTCACGTCGCTGGTGAGTTTCTCAACCATGGCGCGGGCGCGGCGCACCGCGTCGGAGCCCAGGAGCAGGTGCAACGGCGGAACCGCGGCGAGCACGGCATCGACGATGGCGGCCGCACCCTTGGCCGGATCTCCCAACTGTTTGCCGGCCATCCCTTCAAAATCGCGGATGCTTTGGCCGCTGGTGGCCTCGTAGTCAGCAATCCGCCCAGAGGCGCGTCGCAGCGAGCGGGAGCTCAAGAATCCCGTGCGGAACGCGCCCGGTTCGACCAGCGTGACCTTGATGCCGAGGGGCGCGACTTCCTGCGCAAGGCTCTGGCTCACGCCTTCCACCGCGAACTTGGCCGCCGCGTAAAGGCCCGAGCCGGCGCCCGGCGCGAGCCCGGCGATGGAGGCCAGGTTCACGAGGTGGCCATGGCGCTGCTGCCGCAGGAACGGCAGGACGGCCTGCATGACCGTCAACGGCCCGAAGAAGTTCACGTCCACGACGTGGCGGGCCTCCTCCGGCGCCGTCTCCTCCACCGCGCCGAGCAGCCCGTAACCGGCGTTGTTGACGACGACGTCGAGCCGCCCGTGCAGCCCGTGTGCGTTGGCGACCACCTCGCGCACCTGACCGGCGTTGGTCAGCTCCAGCGGCAGAACGTCCAGCCGGCTTTCGGCTGCCGGGAGGTCCGCGGCAGCGCCGTCGCGGGTTGTCCCGACCACCGTGCCGCCGCGGTTTAGCACGGTCCGCGCGAGCTCGCGCCCCAACCCGCTAGAAACCCCCGTGATGAACCAAACCTGCTCATTGATCTTCTGCATGGGCCAAGCCTAGGCGCCTGCCCAAACCCTTGCTCCCGCCCGGTTGCTCGACCTGTCGGGATCTTGCGCCGATTTCACCGGCGCGCTGCGCCCCCCCCTCATCGCTGGCCGCGGTATTCCGTCGGCGTGACGCCGATCTCGCGCCGGAAGATCTGGGTGAAATGGCTTGGGTTGGTGTAGCCGACCTCCAAACCGATTTCGATGACGCTTTTGGGGGTCTCGCGCAAGAGCCGGCGGGCCCGGCCGACGCGCAGGCGGATCTGGTATTGGGAGGGTGAAAACCCCGTGGTCCGGCGGAACAGCCGGGAGAAGTGGAACTCGCTGAAGCCCGCCTGCGCGGCCAACTCCGCCAGCGGGATTTCTCGGGAGAGATGCATTTCCAGATAATCGATGGTCCTGCGCAGCTTGAAGGCGGGCAACCCGCCGCGCCGGATGCAGGCATCGTTGGCGGTGCTCGCTGCTGGGTAGGTGCGGACGAGGTGCACCGCCAAGCTTTGCGCCAATCCCTCGAGAAAAAGCCTTCGGGCGGGACGCGGCGCCAAGACCTCCGTGCGCAGCAACCCCAGCAAGGCGGAGAGGACGGCGTCGCGCTCGCCGAACACTTCGCGCAAGGCAGGGACGCCGTCCCTTCCGAGGACTTCCTTCGCGGCGCGGGCAAAGACAGGCAGACCGACGTAGGCCTTCATCTCTTCGAACGGATCGGGCCCGGTCGCCTGCCAGCGCAGCTCGTAAGGCGTCGGGGTCGTCGTCAGAAAAAACTCTCCTGCAGAAACCACCCGTCCCGTCCACGGGCCGCCAAACTCGCGTTCCTCCACGAGCGCCGCGCCCGACAGGACCCAGACCAGCATCGGCTCGGCCACCGCGGGCACGACGACGCCCTCCTCTGACCGGGGGCGCCGGTAGATCTCGACCAGCACGTCGGCCCAACCGGTGCCGCCGCTGCCGACGATGAAGGTTCCGGGGATGCGCGGGCCGAGTTCCTCGGGCGAGGTTAGCGGGGTAGGATTCATACTTGCATGCCGGCCGGTTCCGTCGACCGCACAGGGCGGGGCTTTGGCGCTGTTCGCTCGGTCATATCTCAGGCTCTTGTCCATCGCAAGACCATCGCCCCCGCGCGCGCTCCGCCGGTCAGCTGCGCTTCGGGTTCCTCGATGCCGCGAAGCGTCCGTTGCGAACCCACTTCTGCCATAGACGCAAAGATGCTCCGAAGGCCCGGTTCGGACGGAGATTCCGGCAACTCGTCCAAAAACACCCGGTCAGGCTCAACGTAGCGGTTTAGTGCCTCAAGATGTCTGACCAAAGACGAAGGGCTTGCACGGACGTTTCCACCCATCGGTTCGTGCGCACGAACGGCCTCCGCATGCATCTGGCCGAGCAAGGAGAGGGTCCCTTGGTGATCCTCTGCCACGGTTTTCCGGAGTTGTGGTATTCCTGGCGCCACCAGCTTTCGGCGTTGGCGCAGGCAGGTTTTCACGCCGTGGCGCCCGACATGCGCGGTTACGGGTACACGGACCAACCAAAGGCCATCGAGCAGTACACGCTCCCTCACTTGGTCGACGACACCGTCGGGTTGCTTGACGCCTTGGGCCAGGAGACGGCGGTGATCGCGGGGCACGATTGGGGAGCGGTCGTCGCTTGGCACGCCGCCCTCCTCCATCCCGACCGTTTCCGCGCGGTCATCGGCCTGAGCGTTCCTTTTGTTCCCCGAGGTCAGGTCTATCCTAGCAAAGGCTGGCCCGAGACCGCCGACGCCGTCTTTTACCAAAGCTACTTCCAAACTCCCGGAGTGGCTGAAGCCGATCTCGAACGCGACGTGCGGCTGACCCTGCGCTCGTTTCTGTACAACGCTTCCGGTGACGCTCCGCAACCCGCCACCGAAGCGGCAGGCAACGTCATGATGGTCCCCCGGGAAGGCGGCATGGTGACGAACCTGTTCCATCCGCCTGCGCTACCCCCTTGGCTCACCGAGGCCGACGTGGAACTCTACGCAGGTCAGTTCGAGCGGACCGGCTTTCGCGGCGGCTTAAATTGGTACCGCAACCTCGATCGGAATTGGGAACTGCTGGCGCCTTACGCGGGACGCAAAGTCACCGTGCCGGCACTCTTCATGGCCGGCGACCGCGACGTGGTCTTGGAGTACCGCGGCATGGATCGGGTCATCGCCGATCTGCCGAAAAACGCGCCTAACCTGCATAAGACGCTGATCCTGCCGGGCTGCGGTCATTGGACTCAGCAAGAGCGACCGCGTGAGGTGAACGAGGCGATGCTCGACTTCCTGCGGCAGCTCTAGCGCTTTCAGCGCGGTCGACGATCGCAGTCCTTTTAGAAAAGCCGGCGTCTGCCGCGCCTTTTCGGCCCCGGACAGCGGCCATTTCAACACAAATAGCATTTAAATATATGACCACTAACCAAACGACAAATTTCTTCACCCGCCGCGCCGGCCTCGGGACCACCCGGGCCTACATGGGCGGCCTCCAGACGTTTCTCGTGACCTCGGCGGAATCGGACAATCGCCTCTTCTTTGTGGAGGTTCAGACGCGGCCGGGTGCGGAGCCACCGCCGCACATCCACGAGGAACAAGATGAGGTGTTCTACATCTTGGAGGGCGAAATGGAGGTGCACTGCGGGGAGCAGGTCCGGACCGCGCGCGCGGGCGACGCGGTTTTCCTGCCCCGGCAACGGGCGCACGCCTTTTACTTTCTGTCGTCCCCGCTCCGGTTCCTCGCCTCAGTCCTGCCCGGGAACGGACTGGAGAGGTTCTTTGAAGCGATGTCGAGTCCCGCTACCAGCCTGGAGCTGCCGACAAACGCGATCACCTACGCGCACTCCGACCCGGCCCATGCCGCGGCGTTGGTGGCCCAGCACGCGTGCAAGTTCCTGAGCCCGGCCGAAACGGCGGAGCTGCTGCCCCACTACCCCGGCTTTGGGGTACCGCGAAACGAACGGAGTTCCTAACGGGACGGGAGCCCCGTTTCGAAAATCGACCTGGCCCTCCCGGAACCGGGCTTCCCGTGGTCCACGCAAACCGGGCCGTGCCCGTCAGAATCGAGGTTAGTTAGTGG
>CAXUNV010000075.1:0-11492 GCA_964252355.1 uncultured Chthoniobacterales bacterium
CCCCCTTACTCCATCGGGACCAGGAAATGATCCCAGTCAGGGACGTTGTGCGCGTTCCGGATGAAGTAAGTGACGGGCAGCTCGCGGGGTGACTGCGGGTTCTTTTTCAGCTCCAAGCCGACTTCCTCCGGCAAACGGTTGCCCTTTAAGCTGTTCACCCGACGGTCGGCCAGCACGCAGTTCTCCCAAGAAGTCTGGCCGCCGCGCGACCGGGGCACGACGTGGTCGATGTTCCCTTCGTGCGGCGCGAGCTTGCGCCCGGTGTACTGGCAGCGGCCGCCGTCCCGTTCCCAAATGCCTTTGGCAGACAGTTTCGGTCGACGTTTGGGCACGCGGTTGTAGCGCGCCAGCACCAAGACCGTCGGCACCCGCACTTGGCCGCGCACCGTCCGGACCGCATTATCCTCGTCGCGCACGGGCAACTCCAGCCACTCGCGCCAACGCACCGGCCGCATGCTGCCCGCATCCTCGATGTCGAGGGCCGTGGCGTTGCCGTTCGCCATCATGCAAAACGCCTGGGCTGGCGATTTTACATCGATCGCCTGCCAGTTTCGGTTCAACACGAGAACCGTGGTTTTGTGCAAGACGTCGTTCATAACGCCGGTCCCCATCGACCGCCGCCCGCCCGGACCGCACACTAATGCATGAACGTTTCCGGTTTGTCTAGGCCAGTCCGTCTCTAGCGGTTGTGGTCTGGGCTGCAAGGCTCGGAAAGAGCCACTAGCCGTGGGCACCCGGACCAGGCAAGCCCGCCACGCCGGCGCCCGGCGGGGGGCGGCCGCCAGCGGCGGCGCGCCCTCCCGACTTGGGCCGGCACGGGGCGTTCCGCTCGACGGCAACCGTCCGTTCTGCTCTTTTAAGCCCCGCTCCCATGCGCCCCGTTTGCGACTACCACAACCACCCGCAAGCCCACTCACCGCAGGCGTATACCCTTGAGCTCCTGCAACCTTGGGCAGAGGCGGCCCGGCGGCACGGCTTGGTCAGTCTGGCGCTCACCGACCACGACCGTTACCACGCAGGCGAGGATTATGACGTCGTCGACCGGTTTCGCGAACGCAACCCGGACCACCAAATCTGGTGAGTTCTGGAGGCGGCGGCGCTTGGGTGGATCGTCTTTGGGATCGGCTCGACTTTGTGCTCGGGTGCGTGCATTACCTGCCCGGTGCGGGCGCGATGTTTGACCGGGCCGACCAAGCGGCCCAGGTGTCGGGCAGAGACGGGCCGGAGCGTGCTTATGCAGGGTACCTCGCCGAATTGGAAACGCTCATCCGCCGCGGGGCGATCGACGCCTTGTCGCACCTAGACCTCATCAAAATCCACGGTCTTTTTCCGGCCGGGTACGACCCCGCGGAACGGTTCCGGCCCGTGCTCGAAAGCGCGGCGACGGCTGGCTTGGCCGTGGAGGCGAGCACGGCCGGTTGGCGGAAGCCTGTCGGCGAACAGTACCCGCACGAAGCCATCCTCGGGCTCGCCCGCAACCTCCAGCTGAACGTGACCACCGCATCCGACGCCCACGCCCCGGCGCAACTTGCCGCGGATTTTGGCCGGCTTGGCGCGATGTTGACGGTTGCAGGGGTGACGCGGCTCGTGCGTTTTCAGAGGCACACGGCGGAGTTGGTTTAGCGTTTGGCGTTTGTCCCGGGACGGCCGGTGTTCGGGCGCTACACGCAGGCCAAATCGCGGATGGCAAAGGCCCAAAAAAGGATAGCCTCCCGGCGGAGCCGCCCCAGGCTGGTCCAAACGTACGGCGAGGTGCCCTGCCCGCAGCGCCACGGCGGCGTCTCGCATGACACCTCTTGCCCTACCTTCTGGAGTCTGACTTCTGGCTTCCTACGAAGGCGGCGTCTTGTTCCTCGCTTTGCCCTACCAACCGTTGGTGGTGGCAACCGCCCTCACTGCGAGGTGGAGCGCCCGGCTGCGCTCAACCCGGTGACGCCGCCTTCGTAACCCGTGAGCTCCATGTAGCCTAGCCCGGTTCGCGGGCTGCCGTTTTCCGTCCCGCTCAAGCGGATGCAGCCTTCCCAATAATGAACGGCTAAACGGAGTTCCTGGTCGTCCACGGGCGTGGTGACCGTCAGCGCTAAGCCGAGGGTCGGCACGTCCAAACGCCAACCGACCGGGTACCGCGAACCAGGGCCTTGCCACCACCGAGTCGGCGTCAATGAGAAATCTTCGCGGCGCAACGGCCGCTCGCTACCGTCGGGCCCGACGTACTTGGCGCTGGAAAACGGGTCCGTGCCGCCGTCTTTGAGACGCACTTGGTAGAGCATCAGGCTGGCGCCGTCGTCGAGCTGGATGGCAAACCAATCCCAACCGGCCTGTTGCGGCGCGAGCTGGTTGGTGGCCCACTCGCGGTCGAACCACGAAATGCCTGTCACCTCGAAAGTTGTTTTGCCGACGCGGACGCGGCCGGCCGTGCGCAGTCGCGGGATGCTGTAGTAATAAGACGCCCTGCCTTCCCCGGCCGCTTTTCGGCTGAACCCGCCATCACCCTGCAACACCGGCGGACCTAAAGGGTCCAAGTCCAATTCCATGGCGTGGTCGGCCGCCGATGCCGCCAAATGGAAACGCCCGTCGTACCCCATCCGCCAATCGTCGATCCAAACGGTGCCGGCGTCGCGGCCGAAACCGGCCTCGGCGAAGGCACCGCGGCTGGTGCGTTCCGCCGCGTAAAAGCGTTTCGCCCCAACGTCGGTGACCGTGAAGTGCGCAAATTTCACGTCGCCCGTGGCGAACGCCGGACGGTTGGCCGGCAAAGTGGCGGGCGGCAGGTAGCCGTGGCGGAAGAACGTGAGTTCAAACCCGAGCTCCCGCCCATCGGCGCTCTTCAGGTTGCCGGTGAAGTACCACCATTCCGTCCGGAAATCCGGGTGCGGGCCGTGGTCTTCGGGAAAATGGAAACCCCGGCCCGGCACGGCCAAGCTCCAACCTTCGGCATCTTTAGCGGTTTCGGCCGCGGCTTGGGCGTGCGACCAGCCCAACGCGCAGAAGCCGACGAGAACGATGGTCAGAACGGTCGGGGCCAAGCGGCTTGATCCAAACATCCCTTAAGGTACGCGTCGGGTGCGGTCGGGGATTCGGGTGAAAGCCTGGAAAGGGCATCGGCCCACGGATTTAGCCGGGACGGTTGCGGCCGGGGTGCCAAAAAGGCGCGATCTGTCAGCGGCTGAAGTAGTCCTTCCCGTTAAAGGGACGGCCCACGCCCGCACCCACCCTGGCTGCTCTCATCTTCTGAAGACGTTATGAAAGGCAAAGCGAATTTCCTTGGTCATCCGGTCCACCCCATGTTGGTGACGCTGCCGTTGGGCCTGTTGCCCTTTGCGTCGATCAGCGACGTGGTTTACCTCTCCACCAAAAAGGAGTTGGCGGCCGGCATCTCCTATTATGCCACCAAAGCGGGGTTGGCGGGCGGCCTGTTGGCGGCCGTGTTCGGGGTGATGGATTGGCAAGCCATCCCGGCAGGCACCCGCGCCAAACGGATCGGGACCATCCACGGCCTCACCAACGCCGTGGTGATGGGCCTTTTCATCCTGAGTTTGAAGGCGCGCGACGACGACCCGAAGAAGTCGAATGCCACCGCCGCCACGCTCGGGCTGGTGGCCGTCGGCCTGTCGCTTTTCAGCGCTTGGCTGGGCGGTGAGCTCATCTACCGGTTAAGCATCGGGGTGGATAGCGATGCGAACCCCAATGCCTCCAACAGCCTCACCCACCAGACCGGCCCCGTCAGTGCGGAGAGCGTGCCTGGCGCGGTGGCGGAAGCCATGCGCCGCGAAGGGGCCGAGACGTTCGGGGAATAACCAGGAGACTACCGGCGTCCCGCCCCTGCGGGGATGTGGCTGAAAGGCGGCAGGCGGGACGCCTACCATCCGCCAGATAAGGGTGGGAACGCCTGCCACATTTCGTCGGCGGTGGTGCCCGCTCTTCCAGATTCAGGCTCCCGTCTTCCGTCTTCCGCTCGTGTCGAGCGCGCCGAGGCCCAGCAGGATAGCCGCCACCAATCCGTAGCTGAGGGCGAATGGCCACGCCGGCAGCCACCCCTGCCAACCTTGCGGTGACCGTCCCGAAACCCAATCCAACAACGGGATGACGAGGGCAGTGTCGTTGCCAACGAATCTCCAGCTGTGGATGAATCCAAGCAGGCTAAGGAACGTCCCCACGCCGCTCCACGTTGCCGCCTTCGCCCATTGCCGTTCCAACAGGTGCACGGTCATCGCCGCCCAGACTGTGGAGGTATAGATAAACCCTTGTTCGAGGGCGAACGCCCCTTCCAGAAAGAGATTTTGTCGGTGCAGGGCATCGACCAACGCCGGGGTCACCGTCTCCTTGCCCACGGCTTGCAACGCCGCTTTGATCCCGCCGGCCAACCACGTCGCCAACGACGGCAAGACGCCAATCACCACCGCCAAAAGGTGTTTCGGCGGCACCGCCGCAAACGCCTGCACGCTGATGACCAACCCGACCCAGACCACGATCGCCAAACCGGCGTCCTCCGGGATTAGCCACGCGGCCAGGGCTGTCGTGCCAGTCAGGCAAAGCGCCGAGATGAACAACCCGTTGAGCGTGCTGTACCCGGCCCGGGCCCCGAGCGCCTTCCAACCCGGGTGCCCGATGTAGATCGTCAGCGGGAATGGCGAACCGAAGCCCGCGGCGCAAAGGGTGCCCGCACCGTTGACCAACAGGGCGGAACGGGCGTCGTAGGCGTCCCCGGCGGCTTCGGCACTCTCGATGTTTTGCAACGAACTCAGCCCGCTGAGCAGGCTCATCGGGATCACGACCGAAAGGTAAGGCACCAAACCCCGCCAGACCGCCGGGTCGGCCAACTCGCCCAGGGCGAACTGCGGGAGGTGCAGCCCCACACCCACCGGCGCTGGAGGGTGCGCTTGCCCCCAATCAGATAAAAAGCTGAACGCTGCGCCGACGACGACGGCCAGGAGGATCCCGCTGACGCCGCCAGGCAGGCGTACCCCGCCGAACGAAGTGACGAGCATGATGACCAGGGTCGTCATCCCCACCAGTGGTCGGGCGAAACCTTGGAGCAAAAACCCCATCACCAAAAAGCCAAGCGCCAAGCCCGCCAGCGTGCCCAACAGCGCCGCCCTCGGCGTGTAACGCCGGATGGGGTCCGCCACAAACGCGATGGCCACCTCCACCAGACCCGAGAACAGGCCCGCCACCAACCCGACTTGCCAAGCGCTGCGGTCTGGGTCGGGCAGACCCGCCGCGATGGCCCCGTTGCGGGCCGGGAGCATCACCAAGAAGACGTAGGCGACCAACGTCGGGGTGTTGAGGCCGTACGGCAGGGCGCACACGTCGTCGCGCCCGGTCCGTTTGGCCAACTGGAGGGCTTGCCGGGCGTAGAGGCAGTTGCCCACCAGAAAGGAAACGGCCACGGCCGGCAGCATGCGCCCGTACACGAGTTCCGGGGAAAAATGCAACACTCCCTGGCAAAGGCCCACTAGGATGATCAGTTGCACAAGGTTGTCCAAACCAAGGCCGATGAAGCCGTCGAGGTCGCCTCGGACGAAGGCCTTCACCGCGCTGACGCCTCCATTGAGCGCAAGAATTCTGCGGTGAACCGCGCGGCCGAACGCGCCGCGATTTGGCCGAGCCGCCGGTAATCGGCGCCCGGGTCTTCCTGCGCCCGGTTGCTGCCGGCGCGGATCACCAGATGCGGAACGCCCAGCATGGCGCAGACCTGCGACACGGCGGCACCCTCCATCTCGACCAAGTCGGCACGAAGCTTTTGCCGGATGTCGGCAAGTTTTGCTTCCGTCATCCCGAACAGGTCGCCCGAACAGATCGTGCCGGGGCGCACCCGCACCGGGCGGGCGACGCCCTGAAGGCGCACCGTGGCCGCGTAAGTCTCACCAAAACGCACGGCTTGGGCGAGCAACGCCGGGTCCGCGGAGAACCGGTAGTGGGTCGGTTTGCCGGGCAGCGGCCCGATGATCTTTCGGTAAAGCATCCCGTTGGCCTGGAGGCTGCCGGCGTCGTGGTGCACGGTCCGGCGGCCGAGCACGACGTCACCGGTCTCAAGATCCTCGGCCAAGCGGGCGGCGGTGCCGGTGAACAGGAGTGCTCGGGGCGCATACGCGCCAAGCGCGAGCGTGGTGACCGCGGCAGCGTTCGTCTTGCCGACCCCGGTCACGCCGAGCGCGACGGCTCGGCTTTGCAGGCGTCCCCGCCAGAAAGGGATGCCGCCGTGCGTCTCGGCACGGACCTCCTGGAGGTCGTCCCGCAAAGTTTTGATTTCCCACGGCACCGCCCCGAGCACCAGTACCGCAACGCCCGGCGGCGACGCGCGCCGCTTACCCACCGTCCGATGCTCCTCGCCGACGTCGGCCTCGGCAACCCCCCGTTGTTCCCCTAATCCCATGTGCCGTTTCCCTGGCTTTGGTCGACTGCAGACGTCGGCGATTCATGCTTTCTTCCGCACCGGGCGCAACCGATAACATCCCGGCAGGAACCATGTCGAACGTTTCCGCATTCATCCGGCAAACCCCCAAAACCGAAACCCACCTGCACTTGGAAGGGGCCTTGCCGTTGCACCTCGCCCAACGGTTGGACCCGGTCGTCTTCGCGGGGCCACCGCCCTATTGGGCCGACGACTTCCGGTACCACGATTTTGCGATGTTTCAGGAACAGTTTGACCGTTACTTTTTCCACTGGTTTAACTCGCCCGAGCGGTACTTCGAGAGTTGTCAGGCCGTGTTCGAACGGTTGCGGCAGGAGAACTGCGTCTACCTCGAGGCGAGCTTTCACCTGGGCATGGCTGAGCACGTCCAACCGTTCCGGGAAGTCGCCCGGGCGATCCACGCCGCCAAACCGCCCGGCCTGGAATTCCGCCTGTTTCTGGGCATGTTCCGGGACCATTACCAGGGGAAACTTGCCGAAACTTTGGATCACGCCCTCGGCTGGGACGAGATCGCCGGGGTCGACCTCCACGGGTTTGAACGGCCGGAGTTTCAGCCCTGGTCGGTGGACGTCTGGGCCCGCGTGCGCAGTCTGGGCAAAGTCGTCAAAGCCCATGCCGGAGAGTTCTCGAGCGCGGAAGACGTGCGCCAAGCCGTGGTGAAGCTCGGGGTGCGCCGGGTGCAACACGGCTTGCGCGCGGTCGATGACCCGGCGGTGATGGCGCTTTTGAGGAACGAAGGGGTGACGCTCGACCTCACCCCCATCAGCAACGTCAAGCTCCGCGCCGTGCCCAGCCTGCGCGAGCACCCGCTCCGGCGGTTTTTGGAAGCCGGCATCCGCTGCACCATCAGCACCGACGACCCGATGCTGTTCGGCAACACCTTGGTCGGGGAGTACGAATCGCTGCACCGCGACGGTGGGTTTACCGCGGCGGAACTCGTCGGCTTGATGAAGAACGGTTTTGCGGTGGCGGACCTGGATGCGGGGACGCGCGAAGGCTACCTGCAGGCCGTTGATGCTGCGTATGAACGCGCGGTCCCTGAAGCGTGAGCGGGGACGGTTGGTCCACATTGACGACCGAGCAGCGGGCGCGCACCTTTCACCATGATCCCGCAGATCAAGACCTTGAAGTACGCGCAACCGTTCCGACCGTTCCGCGTCCAGCTGTCCAGCGGCGACACCTTCACGGTCGACACCCCGGACCACATCGCGTTCAGCGAGGCAGGCCAGGGTCAAATCGCGCTCCTCAACGACGACAGGACGTTTTCCGTGGTCTCCGGCCCTCACGTCACGCGCGTTGGCCAGTGGAACGACGCCTCCTCAGCCGGACTCTAAAAGCGCACTTTCGCGAGTCGCCTGTTGTCTACAGGTGGAATAGATGTAACATCATCTTTGTGCGTTGGGTTCTCCTGGTGTTCGTGTCTTTCTCGCTTGGCCTTGCCGCCGTGCCGGCGGCACGCGCTTGGGATGCACCCGGTCACGCCGCCATCGGCGCCCTCGCCTACGCGTACTTGTTGCCGGGCGTCCGCGCCACCGTGGACCGCTTGGCCGGCGAGTTGCCCGCACCAGCCGGCACGTACAATGGCGCGACCATGGCGTGTTGGATGGACGATCTTCGTGGCAAGAATTCGCCGG
This sequence comes from uncultured Chthoniobacterales bacterium, assembly GCA_964252355.1. GTDB lineage: Bacteria > Verrucomicrobiota > Verrucomicrobiia > Chthoniobacterales > JAFAMB01 > CAXUNV01. The sequence goes on from CAXUNV010000075.1 coordinate 8,050, forward strand.
GGCCGTACCAGGGGAAATTTTTCCCTTGGCACTACGTCGATTTCGGCTTGCACGACGACGACCCGGCGCCCGCGCTCCAACCGGGACCAGACGACGAAAACGGCGGGAACCTCGTCACGGGTTTCGCGCGAGCCTTGGCCGTGCTGCGTGGGGGGCGGGATCCGCTCGTCGGGAGTCGCGCCGTGGCTTGCGCGATCGTGATGCACTTGGTCGGCGACGCGCACCAACCGCTGCACGGCGGAACCGAATGGTATCGGGACGACGCCGGCCAATGGCGTAACGACCGAGGCGGCAATTTGGTCAGGATCACGAACGCACCGGCCGAAGAACCGCACTACAACCTGCACTATTTCTGGGACGCCGCTTACCGGACCTCCGTCGGGGCGGACGGCCGGACCCTTGTCGTTGACGGCCAGTACGGCTCATGGAAGGAACACGATCCCGAGACGCTGCGGCCATTGGTCGAAGCGCTGTCTCGGGAACCGCTCCCACCCGGGTTGAACGTGGAGACCGACGTGGTCCGCTGGGCGCAGGAGAGCAACGCGCTCGACCGCGCCTTCGTTTATCCCCGGTTGCGTTGGGCACTCCACCGGCACGCCGCGGAACTCTCCCCCGAATACGTGACCGAGGCGCACCGGATCGCCCGGGAGCGGATGGTGGCGGCGGGTTACCGGCTCGCGCATTTGTTGAATGAGGTGCTAGGCGGAGGGTGAGCGGTTCGGGGTCACGTGGGAGCGGGAACTCCGCCCCATGACAAACGGCATGTGGGGGCTGGCACCATGGGCAGACGAAGAACCAATCCAAGACCCGGTGGGGCGAAACCCCGGCCGGCAAACCCGGGCCGCCCTCCCGGGTCGATGACCGCCGGGCGGTTTGAGCCGGCGGGCACGAAGGTGAACCCCGCCGTCAGGGTTTGGCAGCCGGCTCGAACCGCCCCGCAGACATCTTCTGGCGTCGCCGCTGCCACTGGCGGGCCGGGTTTTCGCCCCACCGGGTCTTTCGTGAAACGCCGCCCCGCCATTGGGGTCGCTGGCCTTCGATCTTGGTCTTCTCAGAACCGGAACGTCACCGTGCCCTCGCTGTGGAACGGCCATTCTGCCACGACCGAGTCATTTCCGTAGATCGGGTTGGGCGGGCTGAAGTTCTTTTGATCGGTCAGGTTCAGCAGGGCCACGCGCGCCTCGAAGTGGTCGTCTGGCGTCCGGTAGAAGAACGTCAGATCCATTTCGTATTGCCACGGAATTTTGAGGTAATTGCCGTAATCAAGGTACTGCGGGCCGGTGACGGTGTTCCCGAGGATCGCGCCGAAAGTACCGTAAGAGGTTGGTATCTGGTACCGCGCCAACAGGTTGAACGCGTGCTTGGGCAAGCCCGGTTCGCGGTAGGAACCGTTGGGAAAAACGGTGCCGTTATCGGTCAGCACCGTGCCGTCAGGTTGGCGCTGGCGCGGGTCGTCGATCGGGTAAGGTTGAGACACGAACGGGCTGCCGTGCACGTGGCTGTCGAGGAAGCTGTACCCGGCGCTTACGTAAAAGTTTCGGCTCGGTTGGTAATCCCCTTCGATCTCCCAACCGCGCACCACGGCATTATTGAAACTGGAGCCCAATCCCGCGATGATTCGATTCTGTTGGAACAGCGCCGTGCTGATAAACAGGGTGTCCTGTAGCAGGGTGGCTTTCGCGCCAAACTCAAACAACTGGCTCTCGCGATGGTAATCGGCCTCGTGTTGGATCGGGATATCCGAAGGCAAGCCGCCGCCGTTGGCCGTCGCGATCGACTGGCTGTAGTTGTAGGTAAAGTAGGTGGTCAGCCATTTGTACGGCTTGAAAGTCGGGCTGATGTTCGCGTTCGGCAAAAACTCGACCGAATGCGCCTTGTTGGTCGAAGGCAGGAACTGCCCGACCCCGTTCGCGACGCCGACGTCGTACAACGGGTCCATCTCGTTGACCCAGAGGATGTCGAGGCGTGCGCCGCCCAAGATCGAGAAGTGGTCCCCGAGACTCAACACGTGCTGGTAAAACGGCGCGACGTCCAGCAACCGCGAGTTGTTGGTGTCGGCGTTGCCGAAAAGCGAGCCCGGGGTGGCTTTGTAACCCGGACTGGTCGGCACGGGTAAAGCCGTGCCAAAGCCAAAGTTGAAGTACCGGATGTAGGCCCGGCTGAGTGAGAGGTCCCACGCGTTGGCCGGTTCGTCGTAATAATCGTTGGCGGCGTTCACCTCTTGGTAGCGAAAATCGACGCCGACGTTGATCGCGTTCCCGATGGTGAAGGGGGTTTTCTTTTCCAGGACGGGCGCCTTCGCTTCCTTGCCGTCCTTCGCGAGCGCCGGGGCCGGGGTGGGCGTGTCACCGCCCCCGCCCAGGGGTGTTTCGAGATTGAGTTGGAGTTCCAAACGGTTCTCGACCGAGAGCGCCGGGTTGATGATCTCCGAATAGAAGTAGTTCGACTGGGTGTGCCGGTCGATGTACTGAAACAAGGTGTTGTTCACGATCTTGGCTCCGTCGTTGAGCGTGAAGGTCTGGATCGCTTGACCGCGGAAGTTGCGGCCGTAAGAACCGTTGGTCGGGGCGAACAACCGGATCCGCCGATCCAGCCCCACCTCACCCGTCGGCACGATGAGGTTGTTGCTGCTCTGGACGAATTTGCCGTAGTCAGCCCCGACGAAGTTGAAGCCGACCGGGTACCCCGAGAAATACTGGCCGTCGTCGAGCAGGCGTTGGGTCGGGCGGTTGATCCCGAAATTTTCCGTGTAAGTCGCGAAGTAGAGGTCGCCGCTGAGCGCAAGCGTGTATTGCGGCGTGGGGGTCCACTGCAAGGCGCCGTAGACCGAGTGGGTCTGGGTGACGGCGTTCTCGTAATACCCGCCGGAATCCTCGCCCGAATAGCTGATCCGAAACGCCAGCTTGTCTTTAATGATCGGCCCGCCCACGTCGACGTTCCAGCGGTAAACGTCGTATGTGCCGAACGTGGCGCTCGCTGATCCGTGGAACCGGTCGAAGAACGGCTGTTTGGTGTTGAGGTTGACGAAGCCGCCGACGTATTGGGAAACGCCTTGGATCACGCTGGGTGGTCCCTTGAAGATGTCGACCGACTCGACGCTGTTGAAGTCAAACGGCAGCCCGTTGCCGTTGCTCGTCAAACCGAGCCGCATGCCGTTGACGAAGACGTCGGCCGTCTGGCCGCGGATGCTCGGGTTGGAGGGCGCGCCGAAGTTGCTCTGCGTGTAAGAACTGGTGGTCAATTTGGTGAAGTCGCGCACGTCCTCGATCTGCGTGTCCTCCAGTTGCTGACGCGAGATGATGGTGACGTTGCGCGGGATCTCCATCGTGTTGAGGTCGAGACCGTAAGCCGAAGTGTTCGGCCGCGCCGTCGGGACGACCGCCTCATCCAACGGGATGCGGGCACCGGTGACCACCACCTGCTCGAGCGTGCTCTCGGAATCG
>CAXUNV010000075.1:11502-13056 GCA_964252355.1 uncultured Chthoniobacterales bacterium
CCCGCGGGCGGCTCATGCCCCTGCGCCGCGGGTTGATGGGGCGACGCCGCGGTCTGGCCGCGTGCGGCCCCGGCCGCGACGAACCCCAGTAAAACCCCTGAGAGGGCCATCGCCCTCATCCTCTTCATCATCTCTCCCTCCCCTTTCTCTTTGTTCTGCGTACCTGACGCCCCACCAACCCTTGCGACCACGGCGCGGTGCCAGGACCAACAAGGCGTCTATGGCGCGGTCCTTGGCCGCCCAAGCCCAGCCCGGCAGCGTTCAACCCCTTCAGACGGTCGGGAGGGATGACCGCCAAGATGCCCCATGCTGCCGGCGTGCTCGGTTGCCGGCGCGCATCCAACGGGAAAGACTGACAGGTGTCAACGCCGAAAAAGGATGTTGTGTAGAAGAGAAATCGGAGGTGGCGTCGGCCTTCCCGGACGTGACAAGAACGGGCCAAAACGGCTGTCAGAAACGGGTCACGCTGCGCTTTTCTGACCCGACACAGCGCTTTGAGGGGTTGGGCAACGGCTCATGAGTCGGGCATCTGCTTACCATCGAGTGCTGGGGTCTGGACGCCTTCGGCCCACGTCGCGTGACGGCGTGACGTATGACAAACTTATCATGTGAAACCGACGGTCACCGAACGGGGGCAGATTTCCATCCCGACACGTCTGCGCAGAGAGATGCACCTCCAAGCCGGTCAGACGGTGATGTGGGAAAAGATCTCCGACATGGAGTGCCGGCTGGTCGCCTTGCCCACAAACTTTCCCAAGCCCGATCCGAAAGGGGCTCTCCGCTTCGCCAAAGAACACGGTTTGGAGGAAGGTTCCACAGACGTTTGGCTTCGGGAACTCCGCGCCGGAGAGGCAGACTAGTGTCTTGGGTGGTGGACACGTCCGTCTTGCTGGACATCCGCCTCAACGACCCGGCGTTCGGTCCAGCTTCGGCAGCGTCTTTGTCGAGGCGCCTACGCTGGGGGGCTTGTGCTCTGCCCGGTGACCTATGTGGAACTGGCGCCAGCGTTTCGGGGAGAACACCGGTTGCAGCAGGCGTTTCTCACACAGGTCGGGGTCGATTGGTCCGAACCGTGGCAGTGGCAAGATAGCCAAGCCGCTTACCGGCTGTGGAACGCTCACGTGACTCGGAAACGTGCTGGCGCCATTGGTCGGCGTCCGGTGGCTGACGTGCTCATCGAGGTTTTTGCCTGACGTTTCGAAGGTTTGCTCACGCGCAACCCAAAACACTTTTCCGACGTGCGCACCGTGACACCTTAAGGGAAGGCGAGCCATCGTCGGCGGTGGCGCCCGCCCGGTTGGGACTCCGGTTGCAGCCTCAGCGATCCCCTCTACCGTCAAGGCCTCGCATGAGCCCCAGACCCGTCACAGTCCACTTCAACGACCCTGGCGACGCCAGCCTTCCCAAGGCGAACGTCTGCATCCTGGGCGGGACGAACGTCGCCTACGCCCTGGCCGGATCCAAGCATGTGCAGACGGCATTCACCTTAGAGACTCCGCACGGCCCATCACCCGTGATTTATCAAGGTGAAGCCGGCGAGGTGCCGTTTTACCA
>CAXUNV010000076.1:0-3080 GCA_964252355.1 uncultured Chthoniobacterales bacterium
TCCGTCTACGAGGGCTTGCATTTCGCGCAGCGTCGCGGGCGCGTCGCCGGTCACCGTTGATGGCCACCCGCGCTGGGACGGCTTCCACCGCCCCTTCGCCGGGCGCGGCCCGGCAGATCCAAACCTATTTTGCCGCCACCTTCGGCTCGATCTTGGCCGCGATGAACTTGAAGTTCGACCACCACCACCACGGGCCTTCGTAATAATTTTTGGCTGTCGGGTAGTTCGTCCAATAGGTCTCGTTGACCGGCACAAACTTCGAAGTGCCGAACATCTCGATTGCGGGAAGGCCCGTCACCAATTCCTTCAAGATTTCGGTGCCGATCGGAACCACTTGCGGATCGTCCGACTTGATCAGGCGCAACTTGTCGATCAAGACGCTCAAAGCGTCGTTCGCGTAGCGACCCTGGTTTGACGAGGCGGCCGTGCCGTTCGGGCGAATGTAGTCCTTGTGCCACCCTTCCATCCGCACGAACGGGTCGGCGACGATCCCGCAAGACGCGCCCCAGTAGGAACCGACTTCGTAGTTGCCGACGTTTTCCGCGGTGAAGAACGGCCCGTCCTGCATCTGCGTGACCTTGGCGTCGATGCCGAAGGAGGTCCATTCGTTGGCCACGGCAAAGGCAAGCCGTTGCGATTCAACCTCGAAATCGGCGGGAGCCAGGATGCTGACGGTCCAGGGCTTGCCGTCAGGCAGCTGCCATTTGCCACCGACTTTTTTAAACCCTTGGCCTTCCAGAAGTTTGGTTGCCTCGGCCGGGTCGTACTTCCACCAACCGACGCCCAACAGATCACGAACCTGTTTCGGATCGGCCGGCAGATCATTGGCGCCTTCCGACCGCAACTGGTCGGCCAGCCGCACCGCGTAATCCATGTCGAACGGCTTGTAGCCGTCCGGCAGCGCAAAGTCCTTCAACCAGGCGACCATCGGTTGGTGGTAGGTGTCCATCAACACCTTGGTGGGTGGCATGCCGAGCGGTGAGGCGCGCATCATCCCCGAAAAGATCGAGATGCTTGCTTGTTGCAGATTGATGGCCAGGGCCAGCGCCCAGCGGGTCTCCGCCTTGTCGTAAGGCGGCTTGCTCGTGTTGAAATGGATGCCGCGCTCGCACGGGTCGTCCAGGTTCGCGTAGGGAAAGCCCTCGAACCAAGCGTGCACGTTCCGGTTCTGTTTACGCAGGATCGAGAGGCTCTCCGGCGAGATGTCCGTCAGGATGTCCATCTGGTTGTGCGCCATGGCCAGGACGCGCTTCTCCTCCGGACCGTAGGAACGAAACAGGACGTACTTCGCTTTCGGCTCACCGACGATCTGGCCGATGTCGGTGTTCTTCCAATCGTCGCGTTTCTCCCACAGAAACCAAGTGCCGTTCGGGTCGCTGCCCTTGTACTTGTAGGCGCTGATCGTGACGGGCGGAAAGTTCTTGAAGCTGGCCGGATCTTCCTTCTCCCAAACGTGCTTGGGCACGACTTGAAAAGGGTTCCCGTAGATGAGCGAGCCCAGGACGATCGAGAGGCGCGGGGTTGGCCTGGTCGTCTCGATCTCGACCGTGTAGTCGTCGGTCTTGGTAATTTTCTTGATGGCGCCGTTGAATGCGGCGCTGTAGGCAAGACCGCCCGTCTTGGCGATCATCTCGGCCGTGAAGACCACGTCGTCCGCCGTGAACGGTTGGCCGTCGCTCCACGTGAGGCCCTGGCGCAGCCGGACGCGGAACTTTGTGGAATCGGCGTCCAGCGCCTCCGGCATGCCGGCGGCAAGGTCCGGGATCTGCTGGCCCGCCGCCGTGTTGATGTCCCACAACAACGCGGCCGCCAACTGGTGCATGCCTTGGTTGATGGTCACCCCTTGCTGGTAGGGGTTCATGTTGGTCGGGTTGGCGACGCGCGCGTTTAGCATGTCCACGATCAGCGTCTGGGCGCGGGGCGTGCCGACGTCCGTCATCTCCTCGGCGGTGGCGGGTTCAACGCTTAGCAGGGCGCTCAGCACCAGCGCCGTTCCACTGAGCCCGGCGATGGCGCCGATCGTCGTCGGCAACTTTTTTCGTTTCTGGAACACGGTTCTTTCCTGGTTGGTTCTCTTGGGGGGTGTCTCTGGCTGCGGGTGAGGGTCCACGGGCGGCTAGGGGCGCTCCGCCGCGCGAGGCGCCAAGGGCGACCGGCGGCCACGGAGTTCGGGCCAGCGTTCTCCCACGCGGGGAATGGCGTCCACCAACTCGCGGGTGTAGCCCTCGCGCGGATCGGCCAGCACGCTCTCGGGTGCGCCGGCGTCGACGATCCGACCGCTTTTCATGATCGCCACCGTGTCCGACAGGTAATAAGCCGTCGAAAGGTCGTGGGTGATGTAGATGAAGGAGGCGCCCGCCTGTTCTTTGATGGTCTTGAAAAGGTTCACGATGTTGGTGCGCAGGGAAGCGTCGACCATCGAGACCGGCTCGTCCGCGACGATCAGGCGCGGGTGCGGGATGAGCGCGCGGGCGATCGAGATCCGTTGCAGTTCGCCACCCGAAAATTGGCGCAGGTACTTGCCGCGAATCCCCTCGTAGGCCAAGCCGACGGCGCGGACCGCTTGGTCCACCACCTCCCGCGCGGCTCCTCGATTCGGCGCAACTTCAAGGTTTAACGCGGTTCGGATGAGGTACTGGTCGAGCGGCACGTAAGCGCTGAACGCCTCAAACGGGTTCTGGAAGACGGGTTGTACAGTTCGTCGAAATTCCCAGTCGTCCATAAGACCCGGGCCGTGCCCGGTGAGTGGCCGGCCGAGCAGGAAAATCTCGCCGTAAGTCGGGCGTAGCAGGCGAAGGATCATGCGGGCGAGCGTCGTTTTTCCGGACCCGGATTCGCCGACGACCGAAAAGACCTGCGGCTTCTCGCCCAAGGTAATGGAGACATCGTCGACCGCGACGTGCCGAGTCCCGGAGAAGAGTCGGCCGCGGTGGTACTCCTTGCGGAGGTTTCGCACTTCAAGGATGGGCGAGGACGGCATGCGCTTCTTTAAGGCAACGACGCCGGTCGACCCCGTGCCGCGCCCCCGGGGGGGGCCGGAGCGGTGGGGTGGGCCGGGGGGCGGGAGGGGCGGGCGGGCG
>CAXUNV010000076.1:3090-12840 GCA_964252355.1 uncultured Chthoniobacterales bacterium
CCTGGGGACGCCGGAACGGTTGGTGAGACCTGCGTCACGGAAGGGCATGCCGGCGCCTCGCGTGCCCGTGCGAAGCCGGCGCCGCGGACGGAGTCGGCGGGTCAGCTTCGGGCGGTGCGTGGGGGGTTCCGCGGCGACACGATCGATTACAAAGGAGACGCCACCATCTGTCAATGGGCATTCCGGCGAGGGTTAGCGGAAATGGCAGGCGACCGCGTGCCCCGGCGTGCGGTCATACAACGGTGGCTCCCTCTCCCGACAGATGGTCTGCGCCTCCGGGCAGCGCGCCGCGAAGCGGCAACCCACCGGTGGCTTAGTCAAGCTGGGTGGCCGGCCTTCCAGCCCGACGCGTTCCGTCCGCTGGCCGACCGACGGTAACGCGCGGATCAGCGCCTCCGTGTACGGGTGGAGGGGTTGCGCGAACACTTTCTCAGTCGGTCCGACTTCGGCGAGCTTGCCGGCATAGACGATGGCGATCCGATCGGTGACTTGATAATGCACACCGAGGTCGTGCGACACGAGCACGACCGTGTTCTTGAGGCGTCGCTGGATGTCGACCAGCATCAGCAGGATCTTCTTCTGCACGACGACGTCGAGCGCCGTCGTCGGTTCGTCGGCCAAAATCAACCGAGGCTCGATGAAGGCCGCCGTCGCGACGAGCACACGCTGGCGCATGCCGCCGGAAAGTTGGTGCGGGTAGGAGTCGAGCACCGACTCGGGCAGGCCGAAGTCGGCCAGGAACGAGGCGAGACGTTGACGCAGGGGTTGGCCCCCCTTCTTCCGCTGAGCGCGGGGCAGACCGTCGACGATCTGCTTTCCAACCTTCATGATCGGGTTGAGCACGCTCATCGAGCCCTGCGGCACGTAGGAGATGGCGTCCCACCAGAGGTCGGCGAAGCGCGTGCCCGCGTACTCCCGGGTTTGCCCGGTCTGCGTGTCCCGAAAACGGCCGGTGACCGTGCCCGACGCCAACTTCAAGCCACCCGTAAAATCGCCGTAGAGCGTCCGGATCAAGGTGGACTTGCCGCAACCCGACTCACCCGCGAGGCCCAGGATCTCGTTCTCTTGGACGGTCAAGCTGACGTCGTCGACCGCCGCGACCAAAGCGGTTGGCCGCCCGTAGCCGGCACGCACGTTCCTGAGCTCGACCATGCCTGGCGTTTCCGTCATGCGCCGACCCTTCGCGCGGCGGAACGGATGGCGAGTCCCGACGAAATCAGGAACAGTGAGATGAACAACAAGATGATCGCGAGCACCGGGGCACCGACCCAGAGGTAACGCTGGGAAAGCAGCGCTTGATACTTCAACGCCCAGTAAATCATCGTGCCGATGGTCGCCTGTTGGGAGCTTGACAGCCCGATGACGGCGATGCTGGTCTCCGTCGCGATCCCGACCAGCACGGTGTTGATGAAGTTGGCGGCCGACCAGCCGGCAAGGTAGGGAAAGATGTGGCGCGAGAGGATGCGCAGGCGCGACTCACCGCTGAACCAAGCGACGTGGATGAATTCCCGTTCGCGCAACGAGAGGGCCACGGCGCGCACCTGCCGGCCCGGGTAAGGCCAGTTGAAGAAGACCAGGGCAAGACCGACGATCGGCAAAGAGAGTTGCCCCCCAAAAAGGGCGGCGAGCAGGATCAGGATCGGCAGGCTCGGGATGCAGAGAAGCGCATCCATCAAAAACGAAAGCACCCGGTCGAGCCAACCGCCAGAGTAGCCGGCGGCGAGCCCGGCAAAGACGCCGATGAAGGTGGCAAAGAAGGCCACGCCGAAGCCGAGGAACAACGAGTTCTGCATGGCCCAGGTAAGCAGCCAAAAGATGTCCTGACCAAAGTTGGTGGTGCCCAGCAGATGGACCGCGCTCGCGGGCTGATTGCGGGGCGCCTTGTACCACGTGAGCGGATTGGTGGGCGCGAAGGGGGGCAGCACGACGCCCAACACCAACAGGGCGGTGAGCAGGGTCGCGCCGAGTCCCAGACGAAAGGCGCCCGCCGGTGGAACCTTCAGCTTCAGCATGGGAGTTCAACGGTGCCGGATACGGGGATCAAAGAGCGGGTACATCACGTCGACGAGCAGCGTCGCCGTGGCCACCGCCACGATCGAAAGGCTGATGGTGCCCATCAACAGGTTGTAATCTCCCTGGATCACGGCGGTGTAGATCAAACGGCCGATGCCGGGATACTCGAAAAGGATTTCCGTGACGATCGAACCGTTGAACATCAGGCCCAGCTGCAGCGCAAGAAAGGTAATCTGCGGCAGAAGGGCATTGGGCCAGATGTAACGAGATAAGATCCGGCCGTCCCCCAAGCCTTTCAGGCGTGCGTAGCGCACGAAATCCTCCTCGGCCAGCGCGGTGGTCTGCGCCTTGACGCTGATCACCCACCAGCCAAAGACGACGATGACGATCGAGGCGGCCGGCAGCACCGAATTCCAGACGACGCTCTTGGCAAACTCCCACGTCCAAGGCGTGCCCTGGATGGAGGTGGTCAGCGGGAAAACCGTCCAGAGGTAGCTGAACAGAATGCTTAAGACGAGCGCCAGGATGTAATAAGGGATCGGGTAGATGACGATCGCGACGGCCTCAAACACGCGCGACGACGCCCGGTTTGGCCGCCAACCGGCGAGCAGGCCGACGGCGTTGCCCAGCAGCCAAGCCATCAGCGTGGACGAGAGCAGCAGGCCGAAGGTCCAAGGCAAGGCTTGCCCGATCAACTCGCGCACGGGTGTCGGGTACATCGCGAGCGACGGCCCGAAGTCTCCGGTGAACAAAACCCGTTTTAAGAAGTTCCCGTACTGGCTCAGCAGTGACCCTTTCAGCCCAAACGCGTCGGCCAGGGAGGCGCGCAGCGCGTCGGTTTGCGCGGCGTTCATGTAAGATCCTTGGGAGGAAACCTTGGCCAGCATCGCCTCGATCGGGTCCGCCGGAGAAAAGCGCGGCACGAAAAACACCGTGGTCAGCCCGAAGACGATCACCAGAAAGTAGGCCGCCAAGCGGGAGAGGATCTTTCCGACCAATGGCATGCGGGGGGGAGACGTCAACCTGCTCGGTGGCGGCGTTTCCGGATCAGATGATCTCGAGGTAGTCCGGGTCCGGCAGGCGCGGGAACGGGGTGGCAGGCAAGGTTTGGTACCAGAAAGCAACCGAGGCAATGTCGTCCTGCAACGGCAAGTAGCGCCGGTCCTTCTTTTCGGTTCGCCAGCCGAGGGCCTGGATGGTCACCGCCAAGTCGGTCTCGAAACGGATCGGATCGACGATGTGCCAGCGGTACATGCCGAAGCGGGTCTGCGATTGGTAGGTCCCGTCTGGGCGCAGCACCTGAGGCAAGCCGGCGTAGGGCGTCGTGAACTCCCGGTAGGCGCTGGTCATGTTGGGATCAATGACGCCCCCGTCGAAGTTGTAGGCGCCGCAGAAATAATCTTCGGTGCCGGTCCCGCAAATCGTCGGGAAATCCTGGTCCCCATCGACAAAGAACTTGATCTCCCCTTCGCCCCACCACCCGCTGTTGTTCACCCCCCAAGCCATGTAGGTGCCGACGTAATGGCCTTGGCCGCGCACCCCATCGAGTATGGTGTAATCTTGGCCGAACGGGAGCGGGTTGGTCCGGCGAAATTGCGCATGGAAATACCCGACGTCAGGCGGCAGCTCGGTCAGCACATAGTTGAGCTGGTAGTAAAGGATGACCGCTTCGTCCGGATCGCGGTTCTCCAGGGTCACGCGGGCGCGCTTTTGGAAGGGCATTTCCCAGTAGCAGTTGAAAGCGCGTCCGGGGTTCACGCAGACCGCGAGCGACGAGACCTGGGCGAACCGGTTCCAACCGCAGGCGAAAAAGTCGCCCAGGGGCGACTCGACCGAGGGATGTTCTTGGTCGTCCCAGGTGATGCGCAGGATCAGGTTGCGCCAGCGGACGTTCGAGACCACGCACCAGAACTGCTGGATGGCGCCCGGACCTGCGATGTCGGCCAAAACCCGGTCTTCGCCTGGGGCGATGGAGATCGAAGGCGAAACCTTCCAACCCCGGCCGGTGCCATCCTTGCCGAGTCCGCGCGCATGGACCGCGCCCGTGCCCTCGACCGCCATGCCGCCTCTGCCCTTCTCGCCGGTGAAGTTTTCCGGGCTGATTGAACGGGTTTTGGCGTGCGACAAGCGGGAAAGGTTTCCCAAGTGCATGCCGATTCCCGAAAAAGATTCTGACAAGTTTCCTTTCTGTGGGCCGGGTAGGGGAAGGCCGAGGCAAACCAGCGCCGCGCGCCGAAAGAGGATCTATTAGGATCCGGACTGCCCGGGGTCAACGGAAATGCGCGAGCGTGGCGGATCCTAAGTGGAGCCGCACCCGGTGCCGGCGGCGGCCCACGCCTTCGCTTTGGCCGGCGCAGGCCAGCCCGCAGGCGTCCGCCACGGGACGGGCTCCGGCGGCGGGTTGGGGGTTAACGCCCCACCGCAGGCCCGGGGAGGTGGCTTTCAGGATGGTTTGGATCCCGCGTCCCCGGGCCACCACCGCAGCGACTCTGCGCAGAGCCGCACCGGTACCGTCTGCCCGGGCACCCACCGGCCGCCCTCTTCAAAACCGAGGTCGAGAATCACGCCGGTCCCGTTTGCCCGGGCATGGACGCGCCGTCGCGCTCCGAGAAAATCTACCCGCTCCACGGTTGCCCAGAAATCGGCCGGCGTGCCCACGCTCAAGTCCTCCGGGCGCACCATCACGCAAACCGGGCCGGGCGCTACCTCCGCCATGGGGAGGGTACCGAAGGCGAGCTCCACGGCCCCCGTCTCGGTGCAGCGGCCAAGCCAAAGGTTCGCCGGGCCGACGAAGGCGGCCACGAAGGGGTTGGCGGGCCGGGCATACACGTCGGCGGGCGCACCCGCCTGCTCAAGCTTGCCGGCCCGGCAGACCAGCAGTTCGTCGGCCAAACTCAGTGCCTCGTCCCGGTCGTGCGTCACGTAGACCGTGGTGAGGGCGAGGGTGCCCACCAATGCGCGCAACTCGTCCCGTAAACCTTCGCGCAGCAAGGGATCAATCGCCGAAAGCGGCTCGTCCATCAACAAAACGTCGGGCCCGGGCGCCAGGGCGCGGGCCAGGGCAACCCGCTGGCGCTCCCCGCCCGAAAGGTGGTGCACCGCCCGGCGACGGAGGTGGGCAATCCGGGTGAATTCGAGCATCTCCGCCGTCCGCTGCCGCCGCGCCGCTTTGGGCCACCGCCGCAGCCGCAACCCAAATTCGACGTTCCCCGCAACCGTCAGGTGCGGGAACAGGGCGTGATCTTGGAAGACGTACCCGAAGTTGCGGCGCTCGGCCGGCACCGCCGTGATGTCATCGCCGCCAAACCAGAGCCGCCCGGAAGCGACGGGCAGCAGGCCCGCCAACGCGTTCAACACCGTGGTCTTGCCGGCGCCGCTCGGCCCGACCAGAACGCTGATCTTACCGGGCGCAAACGCGTGGGTGAGCGCGACACTTGGCAGGGTGGGTGAGGGGAGAACGACCTGCAAAGCCTCCGCCCGAAGCGCCTTCATGCCGCCTGCCGCAAGGCGCGCCCGCCGCCGAGCGCTTGCAGGGCGCCGAGCGCGGGCAACAGCCCGGCCAGGAAAAGGACCGTGGCCGTGCTGGCGTACTGCGAACTGTTGCCGGGGTAGGTGGCGTAGAGCGCCGCCGGGAAGGTCTGCACGGTGGGGGTATTTAAAAGGTAGCTGACGTTGAACTCGCCCCAGGAGACGGCAAACGCCAACGACGCCCCGCTCACCAGCGGCCGGCGCAGCGTGGGGTAGGTGACCAACCAAAACCTTTGCAGACCGTTGGCTCCTAAGGTCCGCGCGCAGGCCGTCAACTGTTCCAGGCGAGCCGTCCGCAGAGCGTCAAGCAACAGGCGCACGACGAGCGGCAGGGCATAAAGCAGGTGGGCGGCGGCCAGCAGGCCGGGACCTCCGCGCCACGTCCCGTAGGTTTGGATCAACGCGACCGCGACGGCGATCCCCGGCAGCGACACGGGCGCGAGGATCAGACCCTCAAGGAAAACCCGGAGCGAGGGAGGGCTGGCGACCAACGACAGAGCCGTGGGCACCCCAAGGGTAAGCGCGCCAACCACCGTGGCCGTGGCCAAGCCAGCGCTCACCGTGAGCGCCCGGCCGTAAACGGAAAGGATGTCCTTGGCCGATGAGGCAAACCGCGGTCCCCCGCCCGTCCAAGACTCGGTGGAGACACCCAGGAAGGAGAGGTCGAAAAAGGCCCCCAAACAGACGAACAGCAGGGGAGCGCTCAACCCCAAACTCAGGCAGACGGTCCACGCGATAGCCGCGCCGCGGGTGCCGCCCATCGGGTCCGGCCGCGCCTTCATCCCGCGTGGGCTCCTGGGGCGCGGCACTGGTCGAGACCACGTCCAAACCGGGCGCTGACCGCGCCGGAGGCGCCCAGGACGACCGTGGCAAGCCCGAGCAGCACGACCCCCATGGCGTCGGCGAGCGCGAAATTGTCGGCGCCCATGAACTGGTTGAACAGCTCCAACGGCAGCACGCTGAAGCGCCGAGTCAAGATCAGGGCCGCCCCGAAGGAGCCCAGCGAAACGACGAACGTCAGGGCGAAAGCGTTGAGCAGTCCCGGCCAAAGCACCGGCAACCAAACGAGCGCGAAACGTTGGGCACGGCTCGCGCCCAAGCACCGCGCCGCTCGCAGCCACGCCGTGTCAAAACCTTCCATGGCCGCTTCCAACGCGAGGGTCGCCCGGGGCACCTCGAAGTAGAGGTACGCAAGGCAGAGACCCACGGGTTGGTAGGCGGTGCCCTGCAGCAGGGGAACGCCGAAAAGGTGTTGGCTCAACTTCGGCACAAATCCCACCCGGCCCAGGGTCAGCACCGCAAGAAAACCGACCAAGACACCCGAGAACGAGGAGGGCAAGACGAACGCCGCCCGCACCAGGCCCTTGCCCCGAAACTTTTCCTGCGCAAGGCACCAAGCCGGACCGCAACTGAGCAGGCATGCCCCGGCGGCCACCGCCAGGCTGAGGGTTAGCGAATGACCCAAGGCGTCGCGAAAACGCGGCTCGCAGATCACTTTTTCGTAGTTGCCCAAGCCGGCTGGTCCCGACGCTGAACGGACGAGCAACCCGCTTAGCGGCACGACCAGAAACGCCGTCAGAAAAAGCGCAACGGGCAGCAGGCCGCGGGCCGATTTCGACGTCGCCATCACGCCGCCGCTCCCGCGGTCCCGGTCGGTTGCCCCGCGCGCCTCACTTCTTCACCTCCCGCAGCCACCGGGCCTTGACCTCGTCGGCTCGACCGGCCATCTCCCCAAGCGAGAGCACCTTCGCGTTGGCCACGGCGCTCGCGGGCGGAAATTTCTCCGCCAACGCGGGATCCAAGTCGACGGCCATGACCGGTCGGAAAAAGGATTCGGCCATGAGTTTTTGGGCCGAAGGCCCGAGCAACCAATCCAAATACCGTTTGCACTCCTCGGCGTGCGGCGCGCCCTGGACCATGCCCATCACCAAGGGCATGACCACGGTTCCCTCGGCCGCAATGACCGTTTCGACCGGGGCATGGTCGACGTACTTGGCTTTCAGGCCATTGCCGTCCGCGTTGATCCAGATCGGGATTTCACCCCGGAGAAGGGCGTTGTAAACGTTCTCGCGCGGGTATTGCCCGACGTTGGCGTCGAGTTTGGTCAGATAGGCAAACCCGGCGTTGAGGTCGGTGCCGCCACCCAGGATCGCATTGATCCCGTAAACAAAGGTGAAACCGGTGCCGCCCCAGGTCGGGTCATCGTAAGCGACCATTCCTTGGTAGTCGGGCTTCAGCAGGTCGGCAAACGACCGTGGCACCGGCTTGCCCCCCAGCGCTTGGGTGTTCACCAGAATCGCGATGTTGGCCGTGTGCACCGTGAACCAGCGGCCGTCCGGGTCCTTGAGACCGTCCGGGATCGAGACAAAACCCGCCGGCTTGTAGGAGGCGTGCAAACCTTTGCTTGCCGCTTGGAACCCGATCGCACCCGAGTAGTACGCGCAGTCGGCCTGCGGATGATCCTTCTCCGCCTCCAGGGCGGCCATGGCCGCCGAACTTCCCTTCATGTCCGGCGGCACCCGCACCCCCGTCTCCTTTTGGTAAGCCGCCGTTACCCCGCCCCAGTTCGCGTAGTTAGGGATGCAATCGTATTGGACGACGACTCGCTCCTCGGCGTGGGTTGAAGTCAGGAAAAACGTGGTTGTGCAGAGGAGCGCGACGGCGACGGTTCGCAGAGGGCCAGGGGTGAACATGAAAGGTGGGAGAGAGGCGGGAGGTTTTGGATTCCCCTACACTGCGTGGGCTGAAGGAAGTCCGGATGCACAGGGCTTGCGTGCACGCCCGGCGTGCCTTCGCGCGCGAAAACGGTTATGAGCGCCCATGGAACCCCTCGCCCGCCATCCGACGCGACCAGGCGCGCCTACCTTTCTCCTCTTGCACGGCACCGGCGGTACCGAACGCGATCTGCTACCGCTGGTCCCGGCGCTTGATGATGGTGCCGGTTACCTGAGCCCGCGCGGAACCGTGCTGGAAGCGGGCTTGGCCAGATGGTTTCGACGGCACGCCGAAGGGGTGCTGGACGTGGCGGATTGGCGCCGGCGTGCCGAGGAGCTTGCCTTGCTGATCGGCACCGTAGGGCCGCAGTTGGGTTTGCCGCGGAACGGTTACGTGGCCGTCGGGTACTCCAACGGGGCGAACATGGCGACGGGTTTGCTGCTGCTGCATCCACCGGTGTTGTCGGCCGCCATCCTTATGCGCCCCATGTTCGTGGACGAAGTGGTGCCAGTGCCCAACCTCGCGGGCAAACGGGTTTTACTGCTGCACGGAGACGGCGACCCGCTGATGCACCCCGACGATCCGGCCCGGCTGCACCAGCAACTCGCTGGCGCCGGCGCGGAAGTCACGGCGCGGGTGCACGCGGCCGGGCACGGGCTCGTAGCCGCGGACCTGGAGGAGGCAAGGGCTTGGTTGGCGGCGGCGCGGGTAGCGCGCCGCCCGGCCCCGTTGGGGCGAAGGCCCTGAGGGGGCGGGCCGGGGGGGGCGGCCCGGGAAGCCCGGCAGGGCGGCCCGCAGGCCGTCCAGGGTGAGCAGCCTGCCCGTCACCGTGACCATGGTGTAGCCGGGGTCGAAGTGGTCCAGCACCAGGGCGGGGTCCGCCTCGCCCTCGGCCCGGAACCAGCGTTGCAGCACCCGGTGCAGGCCGTCGATCTCCGCCAGCGCGCGGCCGGTGAAGCCCGTCGCCGTCATCCCGGCCGCCGCATCAGGACGGAGGTGTCGCCCACGCTCTCCGCCCAGCCAGGCGCGAGGGGGGCCACGAAGACGTTTTCCGTGCGGGTGCGGCTGATCTTCCAGGCGCCGTCCACCTTGCGGAACCTGTTCCACAGCCTCGAGGAGCGCAGCAGGGAGGAGCCGTCCGAGAAGATCCAGGGCTGCATGTGGACCCAATGCCCCGTCGCCTCGTCGCCCGCCACCTCGATGGACTCGGTGGTCAGATAGTGGACGTTCAGCACCAGTGCTGGGTCGCGCTTCTGGCCCCAGAAGCCCTCGAAATGCCTGCGGATCGCGTCGCGCCCGACGGAGCGGCCGAACTGGTTGTCGTAGTAGGACCCGACGCCTTCCCACACCGCGTCCTCCGTGTAGAGGTCCACGATGCGCCGGATGCGTTCCGCGTCGTCGTCCACGCCCGCTTCCGGGCAGGGCGTATCGCACAGGACCATGTAGCGCGCCTGCACCTTGCGGATCTCCGCCTCGGCCGTCAGGCGCTCCACC
>CAXUNV010000077.1:0-12822 GCA_964252355.1 uncultured Chthoniobacterales bacterium
TCCCAAGCACGCCCGGACGTCGGCGGCGTTCCGATGAGGAAGGCGTCGAGGAGCTTGGCTTTACCCACGCCGGTGGCCAACCACCCAAGCACATCCTTAGCCAGATCCGGAGGGCGCCGACGACGAGGCGTAAGGGCCGGCGTTTCGCCGGTCAGCCTCGACCAGGGCACTCGTTCCGCGGAAGGTCCGCTTTACGAGACGAGGCAGCCTCGCCACAAGGGCGGCAGCCACAGCCACGTTGACCCGTCGGGAATCTGGCTAGCGGCCGGTGCCGGCGGGTCAGCGTCGGCGTGATCCAATTCCGGAGCTGGCTCCAGCCAAAATGTCTCAACGGGAAAGGGGCTGAGGGTGCTCGCGGAGCCTTGCGTGCGCAACAAAATCCTCTTGGAGGTGGGAATAAAGCCGTCCGTAGAGCTGGTGGTACTCCATGTAACGGTCGTGATTCGCGGGGATAGGATCCATGCGGTCGATGTATTCTGCCTTCTCTTTGGCAATGGAGAAATCCTTGAAGATTCCGGTCGCCACACCGGCCAAAACAGCGTCTCCCATGGGTGCGCCGATGCGGCTTTTTACGAACACCGTCGGAACGTTGAAGATGTCAGTGATCATTCTGCGCCACAGCCGGTTCTTCGCACCGCCCTCGTTCAGAACGATCGGGAGATTGATGTGCGGGCAGCGGTCCTGGATGATGCTGAAGGAGTCGTACATCGCAAAGGTCACGCCTTCCATCATGGCTCGGACGAAATGGGCCTTGGTGTGGTTTAACGAAAGGCCGAAGATGACCCCACGCGCGTGCACATCCCAAAGCGGGGTGCGCTCCCCCATCAGGTAAGGCAAAATGAGCAGGCCATCAGAACCGAGAGGGATGGACTCGGCCTGCTTCTCCATTGCATCGTACGCACTGAAGCCCGGGACAACTTTTTCCGTAGCCAGTTCGAGCTGGGAAAAGTTGTCGCGCAGGTAACGCAGGGATTGCCCGCCGCAGGTGGTTGCTGCCACCGTGGCAAATACCTTGCGCGAGTCAGTGGTGTAGGAGCAATTGATCATGGTGTCGACAATCAACTCCGGGTTTTCGTGGACGACGCCGATGACGCCGCAGGTGCCCAGGTTTACTTGGATGTCGCCGGCGTTTACGGCGCCGCCTCCCACCCAACCGGCGTTGCAATCGACCGAACCGGCCGCGACCGGGATTCCGGCAACCAGGCCCGTTTCTGCGGCGGCCGCTTCCGTGACTGACCCAATGACCTCTTCACAGGAGAAGAAGTCAGGCATGATCTTCGGATCTAAACCGATCTTCGCGAGGAGATCTTCATCAAACCGGTTTTGTCGAAGATCGTACGCGATGCCATAGAACGCGCCCGAAGAGAAATTTGCCGTCGCCTTCCCCGTCAGCTTTAGTCGGATGTACCCATCGATGGTCAGCGCTTTGTAGATCTGCGCGAAAGATTCCGGGCGATTCTGCTGTTCCCACATCAGGTTGACCAGCGTGGGGTGATCTTCCAGCCGGTTGCAGCTGACCTCGAAAAGCCGCTTTTCGCCAATGTTATCGCGTAGCCACTGCACCTGTTCGGTAGCTCTGCGATCCATCAAGTTGTACGCGAGATTGATGGGACGGTGATGTCTGTCCACCATCACGAGCGAAGGTAGCGCGGACGAGTTCGCGATCCCTTTGACCTGATCCGGGCGGACCTTCGAGGTCTCTAGACACCCTTTGATGACCTCGCAAGCCGTCTGCCAGTAGAGATGAGGGTCATGCTCTGACCATCCGGAATGATGCGTGTAGATGGGATATTCGCGATAGGCATAAGCGAGAACGTTGCCTTGGTCATCGATGATGCATGCCTTGGCTCCACCCGTTCCGTGGTCCAGCCCGATCAGATAATTTGTCATGGCCTGTTACCGTCGAAATTTCTGTTATCATTCCCGTTGCATTGCAAAAGCCGGGCCGGTTTTCCTACCGTGTCCTGGTCCTTTCGAATAGGGCGCCACCTTAAACCACCATCAAATCGTCAGTGAATTCGGAGATAGATGCCCGGATTCAGTGAATAAGAGCTAAATGGGGACATTCGAGCAATTCTTTGAGTCGCGTCAAGAAGTCTGCGCCGTATTTTCCATCGATGATACGATGATCGAAGGTCCCGGTGATGGCTGCGGTGGGTTGCTCGCGGAACTGACCGTCCGCCCACACCCCGCGCGATTGAATGGAGCCTACGGCCAGGATGCACGCTTGCGGCGGATTAAGGATGGCGGTGAAGCGCGTGATGGGAGACTTCCCGAGGTTAGAAATGGTGAGCGTCCCGTTTTCAAGAAGCTTGGGATCAAATTTCCCGGTGCGGACCTGCGCGATATTGGCGGCGTTAGCCTCCGCGAGAGAAGCCAAGTTCTTCCCCCGCACATCGCGGACGACCGGCACCACCAAGCCTTGCTCCAACGCCACCGCGATACCGATGTTGACTGACCGAAAGACTCGTATGCCTCCATCGGTAAACGACGCGTTCACGAAAGGATAGTGCTCGACCGCCAGGGCGGCGCACTTCGCGATGATGTCGTGATAGCCGAACCTGCCATCCTCGAAGTGCTGGTTTAGCTCAGAGCGCAGCTGGACGCAGGCGGTCATGTCGACTTCGATCTCCGCCGTGAAAGTGGGAACCGAAGCGCCGGCTTCCATGCGTTCGGCAATGACGCGCCGCATGGGCGTCAGCGTGACGAGGGTGAAGTCCGTTACTTCTCCAGTCGCTCGGGCCGGATGGGTGTCTCCCGCGCTCGCCGCGGCGAATTGCGCCACGTCGCTGCGCCGCAGAATCTCTTTGCCCACCCTGCGATGAACCTCCGCCAAGTCGAGGCCGCGATCGCGGACCTCTTTCTTCGCGGCGGGTGTCGCTTTCGGTGCGCGGTGTGCAGAGTCGGCCCGCACCGTGGGAGTGGTCTCCAGTCCCGACGACACCGTGGCCGGCCCGCTCGGAGTGGATTCCTTCAGGTCACCCGCGGTGGGCGTGCTCGAGGCGGGTTCGCCTTCGACACCTTTCAGGTCTTCGGGCTCTCCGACGTAAGCGATCACGTCCCCGACGGTTCCATAGCTCCCCTCTTCCACCAGACGCTTCAGGAGCGTGCCTTTCGCGAAACTCTCGACTTCGAGGACCGCTTTGTCGGTCTCGACCTCCAGCAGGATGTCCCCGCGTTTGACGGCATCGCCCTCCTGTTTTTTCCAGGAGACCACCAGGAGTTGGTCGGTGTTGGTCCCGCCGGACGGCATCGTTATTTTGGTGAGCATTTAGTGCACTGGTCTCTTTAGCTCGCCCGGTTCTCGCCGCCGAAGGCCTTGATGAATTCAATCACTTCGTCCATCAACGCTGCCTGGCTGCGCACGTTCATATCCAGCCTACCTCCGCGGCCAAGCACGTCATTGGGATTCATGCGACGGAGATCGCTTTCGGCCAAGTACTGGCGGTCACTCTCGATCACGACCCGCTTTAAGCCCGCTCCCACGTTCACCTTGGCGATGCCGCGCTCAATGCTAGGCCTGAAATCCGCCTTATCCACACCCGTCCCACCGTGTAGAACTAACGGAACCGAGACTCGTTCGTGAAGTTGCTCCAGCAGGTCGAAATCCAGCTTCACTTTGCGCCCTTCGAGGAAATGAACATTTCCGATGGAGGCGGCCAGCGCGTCGACGCCCGTCTCGGCGACAAACTTAGCGGCGATCTTCGGGTCAGTCTGATGACCCGCGCGCTGTTGTCCGGTGGATTGATCAGCCACTCCCAGCGAACCAACTTCTCCTTCGACCGCCACGTCGCACGCATGAGCAAACTCGACGAGCTTTCGCGTCACCGCGGTGAGTTGATCGATCTGCATCCCTTCGTCGACGAACATCACCATGTCGAAGTCCGCTTTCACTCCCTGGTACGCCACGTTCATGTCGGTCGACTCATTCAAGAGCGTGGCTACCGGAACGGAAGCGCTTTGCGCGACCTGCCGGGCGAACGCGCCGTAAAGATGGATGTCTTCCTTAAACTTGCGCTCCGGGTTGGCGAGATACTCACCGCAGAATCCAACCATGACCGGTGAGCCCGCGACCTCAGCAGCGCGAACGACGGCGAGCAGCGACTCCAGATCCCACGCTTCGAAGTAGCCGACGGCATATGAATTTTCCTGGGCGTGCCGGAGTAGGTCAACACATCGAATCGATGACATGGCGCGGGACCTTTTTGGTTTTGCTTGGACACCTTACGCTTCCATCAGCGAACGCGCCGCCGTGACGATGCGTTCTGGGGATGGGATCACGAATTTCTCCATGACGGGCGCGCACGGGACCGGCACATCGTAGGCCGCAACACGTTTGATCGGCGCGTCGAGCAGATAGATCTCGTTCTCGGCGATGTAAGAGGAAAGTTGGGCGCCCCAGCCGCTGCCGTAGTTGTCCTCGTGCACGATCAGCAGACGCCCGGTTTTCTGCAAAGAGGCAACCACGGTCTCGTAATCGAAGGGCACCAGGGTCCGCGGATCGATCACCTCGCAGCTGATGCCTTCAGGTTCGAGCGTCGCGGCCGCCTCCATGGCGAAGTACATCATCAACAGATTGGCGACGATGGTGATGTCCTTTCCTTCGCGGCGCACGACGGCCTCGCCGAAGGGGATGGTGTACTCGCCGTCGGGGACCTCGCTGGCGGTGGAGAGCGCTTCCTTCTCTTTGCGCTTGCCCCCGTAAAGCAACTTGTGCTCGAACACCAGAACGGGATTGTCATCCCGAATCGCGCTCTTGAGCAGACCCTTCGCGTCATAGGCCGTCGCCGGGCAGATGACCTTTAGCCCTGGGACGTGGGTGAAGAAGCCTTCGAGACTCTGTGCGTGCTGCGCTCCTCGGCCGGTAGCGCCCACCGGTGCGCGCATCACCATGGGAACGTTGACCCTGCCGCCCGACATGTAGCACATCTTTGCGGCCTGGTTAACTAGTTGGTCCATGCAGCAGAAGAGGAAATCACCGTACTGGAGATCGGCGACGGGACGCAGCCCGGTCATGGCGGCGCCCACCGCCATCCCTGTAATCAGGATCTCGGAAATCGGGGTATTCAATACCCGGTCATAACCGAACTTGTCGTGCAGGCCCCGCGTCACCGCAAAGGCGCCGCCGTACCCGCCGTCGGCATCGCTGATGTCTTCACCAAGGCAGAAGACCCGCTCATCGCGCGCCATCTCCTCCATGAGGGCTTGATTGAGTGCTTCAACAATGGATATCTGCGCCATTATCGGTCTCCGGAATCCCAGTAAACATTTTGCAAAGCGTCTTCCGGAAGCGGATTGGGGGAGGATTCGGCTAGCTCGACTGCCTTGTCGACGCGTTCTTCGATGCTGGCATCGATCGCATCCAACACCTCTTCCGTCGCCGTTTTGGTCTCAAGCAGCAGGCTGCGGAATAGTTTGATGGGGTCGCGGGCGAACCAGTACGCCTCCTCCTCGTCCGGACGATACGCGCAGGCATCGCTGCGCGAGTGGCCGGCGATGCGGTAGGTCATGAGCTCAAGCAGCGTCGGACCTTCGCCCCGGCGCGCACGCTCGATGGCCCGGGCCGCCGCATCATTGACGGCGAGGACGTCGTTGCCGTCGATGCGCTCACCGGGAATACCGTAGGAAGCCGCACGCTCGGCGATGGTCCCGATCTTCATCGTCGCCTTGAAGTTCGTCGAAGCACCATAGAGATTGTTTTCGCAAACGAAGACCACCGGGAGGTTCCAAATCGCCGCGCCGTTGATGCCTTCGTGAAACGCGCCTTCGTTACTGGCGCCGTCCCCGAAGAAGCAGACGACGACGTTGTCCGTCTTGCGCATCTTGCAAGAGAAGCCGATGCCGGTGGCGATCGGGATGTTGCTGCCCACGATCGCATTCGCCGGGATGGCGCCGACCGAGATGTCGCCGGTGTGCATGGCACCACCCTTCCCACGGCAGCAGCCGTTGCTCTTCGCGAACATCTCGCACATCATCGAGTCAAGCGAGACCCCTTTGGCCAAATCATGACTCGCCGGCCGATGCGTCGAGGCCATGTAGTCCGTCGGCCGCGTGTCATACAACATGCCAACGGCGCAGGCCTCTTGCCCGTGCGATTGATGGATGCTGCCGGAAATGCGGCCCTCCAGAAAGAGAAAGTAAATCCGCTCTTCGTACTTGCGGATGAGGACCATCGATTCGTACAGACCGAGTGCTTTGCCCTTCTCGGGCAACGGAAACGCGCTTAGCCTGGCCGCCGCTGGTGCAGCGGGTGGAAGTGCGGTGTTGTTTGTCATGTTGTCAGACCAGATGATGAACCAAAGGCACACATGTCGGTTCAGTTCCCGGATGTCGTCGAGGTACGGTGTCGCCCTTCTCCACCACCATCACGCGTTTCCGCACGAGATGGCTTTCGAGGCGCTTGGTGTCCCCTAGCGATTTTCTAGCAAATCGCCCTCAAGCTTTACCCCGTTGACGCAGAAGATCCCCGAGGATGGCGATCAGCACGATCGCACCAACCACCACCCTCGCCCAATACGCCGACACGTTCATGAGCGACAAGCCGTTGGCCAGAACGGCGGTCAGCATGGTGCCAAAGACCGTTCCGAGGATCGTGCCTTGCCCTCCCTTCAGCGAGGTACCGCCCAGGATCGCGGCCGTAATCGCCTTCATTAGCCAGCCCTCGCCGACGGATGGTTGACCTGCATCCATCCGGCTTGCGTACATGATGCCCGCAAGCGCCGCGAACATTCCTGCCAGCGCGTACACGAGAAGTTCAACCCGCACCACCGGTATACCCACGAGAACCGCCGCATCCCGATTTCCCCCGATGGCGTAAAGATCGCGACCGAACCGAGTCTTGGAAAGCACCCACACCAGCGCGGCCGCGGAAACCAGGAAAAGCAGAACCGGCCCCGGAATGCCGAAGACTTCACCCTGACCGTAGACCGTAAAATCCTTACCCAACGGACGGATTGGATAACCTTTGGTGATCACCAGCGTCATCCCGGCGAAGATTTCCCACATCGCGAGCGTCACGATGAACGGATTCAGCTTAAGAACTGAAACAAAGAAACCGCTGATGGATCCGATGCAAAGGCCGAACAAAGCCGTGGCGGGAATGACAAGCCAAGGAGGAATTCCCAGGCTCTTCAAAAGCAGGCATCCCACAATGGCCGAAAGGCCCGCGGCCGCGCCCACGGAAAGGTCGATTCCGCCCAGCAACAACACCAACGTCTGTCCCAGGGCGACGAGCCCGACAAAGGAGGCTTCCCGTACGACTACCGTCAGGTTGAAAGGCGTTAGGAAATTCGGGGAGGCGATCGCCAGGATCACGCACAAGACGATCAATGCCACCAATACCCCGCTCGCTTCCCATCTGAAGATCGCTTTGACGTTTTCGCCGAGGGTACTGGTCTTGGTTTTCGGTTGCTCAGTCGTTACCGGAGCCTCACTGATCGAGAGATTATCTTTCATACTCATCACACTGAGCTACCTCTTGCGCCTGGGTTCTCTAATTTAGTGTCTCGGCGGTAACCATCGAGGCTCCGGTATCGTGATCCCTCGGGATGGTCTGGCCTTTGTTCATCGCCACAAGGTAACGCAGCGTCCAATAGCCGATGTCCCACTGTCGCTGTACCTTCGTCACCAAGATCAATCCCTCCTTAACGAGCGCCAGCGTCTCGGTCAGGTTGTCCATTCCCACAATGAGGATCTTTCCCGCCTTACCGGCATCCTTGACTGCCCGGGCCGCCCCGATCGGGTTGCTCGCGTTGCAGCACAAAAACCCGTTGAGATCTGCATGCGCCCGCAGAGCGGTTTCGGCTAACGACACCGCCTTTCCCAAGTCGTCATGGTCTGGCTCCTCGAACACGATTTTGATGTCGCGATACTCCGCCAACGCTTTCTTGAAACCGTCCACACGTCCCACGTGCTCTGGAGCCGTCGGGCTACCCGTCAGAATGGCCACGTTACCCGCACCGCCCATTTTCTCCGCTAGGTACTTCGCAAGCTCATACCCATCCGCAACGTCGTCGTGGCGGCCGACAAAAGGATACTTGGCGCCGGCAAAGGCATTGAACGTCAGGACGTTTAGCTTCGCCTGCAGCGCTTGGTCGAGTAAGGGTGAGTTCCTCGCCGGGTCCAACGCCGCGACGCAGAGCCCATCCGGCTGACGGGAGATCGCGGCTTCAATCCTCCGGTTTTCTTCGTCGACGTCGGCTTGGGCCGGCGCATCCCAGAGATACTCGACCTCGATCCCTTCCTTCCTCACTTCCTGGATGCCGTACTCTATCCCTCCCCGAACCTCGTCGTACCAGGGGTGGGCCAGCTTCGGGATGTAGACGAAATTAAGTTTTTTCGTGACCGGTTTAACGAACGTGCGGTGGAGGTCTTCTTTCAAACTCATCGCTATGCCCAGCAGGCCTTCCTGGGTTGCTTGGTCTGCGTCCACGATGCCCTTGACCTCTCCCAGGTGCATCACCATGATCCGATCTGAGACGTCGAGCACTTCCTCCATTTCTGAGGAAATGTAGATGATGGAGAGACCCTCCTTCGTCAGTTCCCGCAAAAAGGACTGAATCTCGAATTTCGCCCGGACGTCTATGCCACGCGTAGGTTCATCGAGAATCAGGATGCGACATTTCTTCAACAACCATCGGGCGATGATGACTTTTTGTTGATTGCCACCACTCAGGTTTCTGATAGGCGTTTCCGTCCGCGATGTCTTGATCCCGATGCGACGGATGTATTCCTTTGTGCTATGGACCATTCGGCGCCGATTTAACCCGAAAAGTTGTCTGAAGTACTCGAAGCCGGCGATGCAGAGGTTTTCTCGCACGCTCAAAATAGGAAAGATTCCTTCTTTTTTACGCTCCTCTGGAAGGTAGACCAGACCGTTCCTAATTGACTCGGCAGGCCCTCGATGAACGACTTCTCGTCCGTCGATGAAGACCTGTCCACGATCCGCCTTCGTGAGTCCGAAAAGGCATTTTCCTAATTCTGTCCGTCCAGACCCGATCAAACCCGACACCCCGAGGACCTCACCACGGCGGAGTTCAAAATTCACCCCTTCAAACTCGCGTTTGCGAGAGAGACCTTGAACTCTCAAGACGGTCTCACCTGTTTTCCGCCCCGTTGCACCAGACCGAAGATCAGATTTGCTGAATTGCCGCCCCGCCATGTGACGAACCATTTCGTCTTTGTTCGTCCGGCGAGGGTCTAGCTCCGTGATGTACGCGCCGTCGCGGAGGACCGAAATGCGGTCCCCGTACTCAAGGACTTCATCCAGGCGGTGGGAGATGTAGAAAATGGCTCCGCCCCGTTTCCGGAACCTCGCGATGAACCCGAAAAGACTTTTGGCCTCGCGGTCAGTTAGCGAGGCGGTTGGCTCGTCAAAGATCAGGATGTCGGCATGGGTCGCCGTCGCACGGGTAATCTGCACCAATTGCTGAGCGGCTGCGCTCAACTCTCCGACTTTGCTCCGCGGATCGATCCGGTCGTCAATTTCCGCCAAGTGTTTTTCCGCCACCCGCCGCGTTGCTTTCCGGTCGATCCCGAGCGCGCCGCTGATCTGATTCCCGAGGACGACGTTCTCCGCCACCGACAACTGCGGACACAGATTTAGCTCCTGCGGAGCCATAGCGATTCCGGCGCGATGGGCGTCAAGCGGAGATCGGAAAATTAGGGTTTTGCCATCTCGTGCGAGTTCACCGGTGTCTGGCTGAAACTTACCGCAGATGATGTTCATCAAGGTGCTTTTGCCCGCCCCATTCTCGCCGATGACGGCATGGACTTGGCCAGCGCGAACGTTCAAACTAACACCTTTGAGGGCCTGCGTTCCCGAAAAGCTTTTGGAAACGCCTCGAACCTCAAAAAACAGTTCCGCTTTGCTGGGCGCCTCCTGCATATCCGTCCAGTGTTCCGTTTGCTGCGCTCGCGCCGTCCAATTGGGCCGCTGATGCCGTCCGAAAGACTACCTTGAGGCAGTCGCCTGCTGCTTCAGGGTGTCGGCAGTCACCAGTACCGCTCCAGTGTCGTGATCTTGAGGGATCGTCTGGCCTCGGTTCATCGCGACTAGGTACTTCAAAGTCCAATAACCGATCTCCCACTGACGTTGGGCCATGGTGCAAAGGATCGTACCGTCCCTGATGAAATCCAGCGTCTCGGGAAGGTTATCAAATCCTCCGATGATGATCTTTCCCGCTTTACCGGCATTTTTCACGGCCCGCGCCGCCCCGATCGGATTGCTCGCGTTGCAGCACACAATCGCGTTGAGGTCCGGGTGCGCCTGCAAAGCACTCTCGGTGACAGAGACCGCTTGCTCGAGGTTATCGTTGTCGGGCTGCTCAAACACGATTTTCATGTTTGGGCACTCCGCAATGGCCTTCTTGAATCCCTGAACGCGTCCCTGGTGCTCCGGTGAGGTTAGGCTTCCCAGCAGAACCGCCACATTACCTTTTTTACCCAATTTCTCCGCCACGTATTTGCCGCAAGTGTAGCCATCTTCGGCGTCTTTGCTTCGACCAACGAAGGGATATTTTGGACCGCCGGATGCATTGAACGTGATGACATTAAGGTGTGCCTTTATGGCCTCATCCAACATCTGGGCGTTCGTGGCCGGGTCCAGGCACGAAACGCATAATCCATCGGGCTTGCGGGAAATCGCCGCCTCAATCTTCTTATTCTCTTCGTCCACGTCGGCTTGAGCCGGCGCATCCCAGATGTATTCGACGTCGATGCCTTCTTTTTTTACTTCCTGAATCCCGTATTCGACGCCCCGTTTCACTTCCTCATACCAAGGGTGAACGAGCTTCGGGACATAGATGAATGTTAGCTTTTTGGTGATTGGTTTCAGCGGCGCAGCCCCGGGCTGATCCGCCGCGATTGCCGCGGTACAGAGAACAAAACCCGCGACGGCGAGCAGGGGAACAATCTTTGTCGTCTTCATGATGGCTTGGACTGAGTTATGATCTTGCGTCTTTTGTGTGTTTTCTCTTGTTTATCTTTTCCCTTCACCAAGCAGCGGGTGGCACGCCGGTGCGTTGATCGCGGCCCGGATTTCCCGTCGCGTCGCGCTCAAGACATCACCAACCCCCCATCGACGTTGACCGCTTGGCCGGTGATGTAGGAGGCATCGTCAGAAGCCAGAAAGCTGACCAACCCGGCGATGTCTTTGGCGTTACCGCCACGTTTCAGGGGAACCCCTTCAATCCATTCTTTCATCAGCTCGCCTGGCTTATAGTTGCCAAGAAGCTTTCCCCAATGTTCGTCATTGTAAGCCCACATATCCGTCTCGATGATGCCAGGGCAGATGGCGTTAACGGTAATCCCGTGAGGCGCCAATTCCTTGGCCAAGCTTTGGGTCATGCCGATGACGGCGAATTTGCTTGCCGCGTAGTGAGGGGTGTAGATGAAGCCTTGCCGGCCTTGGGCTGAAGAGCTGTTGATCAATCGTCCGGAACGTTGTTTGATCATGTATTTAGCGGCGGCCTGGCAGCAGAGAAAGACGCCGGTCGAGTTGACGTCCATCACGAAATTCCAATCTTTTTCCGTAAGGTTTTCGAGTCGGGCAATCGTGATGACACCGGCGTTCTGGATCGAAACGTCGATGGTCCCGAACTGCGCCGCCGCCCGCTCATAAAGGCTTTCGACCTGGGACTTGTTGGTGACGTCACATGCCACGGCCAAGGCGCCGACCCCGAAAGAGCTTCTTATTTTCTCGCCCGCTTCCTCCACCTTCGGATCCCGATCAGCCACCACGAGGTTCGCTCCCTCTTCGGCGAAGCGCTCCGCGATCCCAAACCCGATGCCGCGGCCAGCCCCAGTGACGACCACAGTTTTGCCGGTAAAACGTTTCATCATAAGTTCAGTAGCTCAGGTAATTAGGTAGTTGTATGCGATGGGGTGATGGCCGTCTGCTTAAGATGGAACCTCAACGAGGATCTTCAGGTGAGCGCTATTCGGGTCAGCCAGGGCGTCGAATCCCTGTTCAACCGCGTTTCCGAGCTTCACCTTGCCGGTGATCGCTTTTTCCACCGGGAGCTTCCCGGAAGCCACCATGCTAATCACGCGCGGCCAAGCGGTGTTCTTATAAGCCCAACTACCCCGGTAGGTAAGGTCCTTGGTCACCAACTTGTGCAAGTCGACCGCCGTCGCGCGCGTCGGAAGACCCACTTGCACCAAAGTTCCGCGGCGACGCACGGAATCCATGCAGGTGGCGAGCGCCTTCTCATTTCCTACGCATTCGATAGCCACATCCACCCCGACGCCGCTCTCGGTTTGCGCCTTCACGATCACCGGCACGTCCTCGTTTAACGGATCGTAAATGCCGGTAAACAGGCCCCAGGACTTCAGTAGTTGTCTGCGGAGCCCGTTGATTTCAGAAAGAAAAACCTTTGAGGCGCCGGCCGCAGAAGCGGCTAACGCGACTAACGCGCCGATGGGTCCCCCGCCCGTAATCAGGACCGTCTCGCCGGCACGGAGGTCGCTATTCTCGATGACGTTAACCGCCACGGCGGCAGGCTCGATCATGGCGCCCTGCTCATCGGAGACTTCGGGTGGCAGCGTCGCGACGTTGTCGTCGAACACCAAGCAGCGTTCGGCCAAGCCGCCCCACGGATAACTCAAGCCGACCACCGCCAACCCGTCGCTCAGATGGCCCCAACCGCGCCGGTCGTAATAGTCGCCGCCGGGGATGACGTTGGGTTGAACCGAGACCCGGTCACCCGGCCGGACGTTCCGAACGTCCGAACCCACGCCGAGCACCGTGCCGGAAAATTCGTGGCCCAAGATCAGGGGAAGTGCAGCCTTGGAGAACGGGTGCGGTTCCTGCGGAATCTGGAT
>CAXUNV010000078.1:0-2365 GCA_964252355.1 uncultured Chthoniobacterales bacterium
GGGCGGGCTGGTGGCGCCCCTGTTCGCCAAAGCCGGCCTCAAAGTCGTCGCGCTCGAGCCGGGCCCCTTTCGCAGCCAAGCGGATTACCTGCCCGACGAGTTGGGCTCCACGTATTACGGCCGCGCCAACATGGGCGCAAAATTTCTGAGCGAGATCCCCCGGTGGCGGCGCAACGAGGGCGAACCGACGCAGGAAGCGACCTTTTCGTTGGGTCGGATGATGAACAGCGTCGGTGGTTCCATCATCCACTACGGCGGGTGGCTACGGCGGTTTCACCCGCATCACTTGCAGATGCGCAGCTACGTCCGGGACCGCTGGGGATTGTCCGTCCTACCCAAAGGGTGCACCCTGGCCGACTGGCCCGTCACGTACGAGGAACTCGAACCCTACTACACCTTCCTCGAATACGAGATCGGCATCGCGGGCGACGACACCGCCGCTTTCCTGCCGCGTAGCAAGGGATTCCCGATGCCGCCCATGCGCCCGTTCCGGATGGGCGAACTCTTCAAAGAAGCCACGCGAAAGCTGGGGCTGCACGCCCACCCGGTGCCGGTCGGGGTCAATACGGTGCCCTACCGGGGCCGTCCGGCGACGACTTACGGCGCCTGGAGCAACGGCTTTGGCTCTTACACCGGCGACAAATGGGATCCTTCGCTCACTTCCATCCCGGAAGCGTTGGCCACCGGGAACCTCGACCTGCGCACCCACTGCCGGGTCATCCGCATCAGCACCGACGCGGACGGGCGGGCGAACGGGGCCGAGTACGTCGACCCACAAGGCCAACGCCGGTTCCAGCGGGCGCGCACCGTGATTTTAAGCGCGTACACCTTCGAAAACCTGCGCTTGCTCTTTTTGTCGGGTGACGCCAAACACCCCGACGGCTTGGGCAACAACCGCGGCCAGCTGGGCAAACATTTCATGACGAAGATGTTTGCGCACGTGGACGGCCACGTGCCCGGGGTGATCTTCAACCGCCATACCGGGCCGGCTGCCCAGGGCCTGGTGCTTGATGACTTTTTCACGGCTGAGTTTGATCCGCTCCGGCACGGTTTCATCGGCGGGGCGACCCTGGGTGCCGAACAGCAGTTTTTGCCGATCCAGATCAGCTTGGAATCCTTGCCGCCGGAGGTGCAGCGCTGGGGCAAGCCTTACAAAGATCACCTGCGCCAGTGGCAACACTTCGGCGTGGTCCGCATCCAGCCTGACACCCTCTCCTACGCGAGCAATTTCATCGACCTTGACCCACACCACCGCGACCGCAGTGGCTTGGGGCTCCCGGTCCTGCGGCTCACCTACGACCTGCGCGAAAACGAGCACCGCTTGGCCGACTGGATGGAGGGTAAGGCGGAAGAGATCCTGCGGGGCATGGGCGCAAACCAAACGTGGCGCGGCCACCGGTTCACCGGGGTAGGCAGCAGCCACGACTTTGGGGGTGCCCGCATGGGACCCGACCCCGGCGGGTGCGTGGTGAACCCGGACCTGCGGGTGCACGACACCCCGGGCCTGTACGTCTTCAGCGGCGCCGCCTTTCCGACCTGCCCGGGCATCAACCCGACCTTGACCTTGCTCGCGCTGGTTTACCGAGCGGCCGAACGGCTCGTGGAACGGCTGAAAACCGGAGAAGAACCGTGAGTGACGGACCCAAGATTCAACTCCGGTGGGAGGGATCCCTGGCGCGCGTGACCCTCCATCGGCCGGAAAAACTCCACGCCCTCGACCCGCAGATGCTGGGCGAATTGGAAGACGCCCTCACCCGAGCCGAGCAAAGCTCCGAGGTTCGCGTGATCCTGCTGGAAGCCGCGGGCGAACGGGCCTTCTGCGTGGGGGCAGACATCCTGGCCTGGACGGCGCTGTCGCCGCTGGCCATGTGGAAGGAATGGGTGCAGCGCGGTCACCGGATCTTTTCCCGGCTCGAGCAGGCGCGGCAGCCGGTCCTCTGCGCCATCCAGGGCTTTGCCTACGGTGGCGGCCTGGAACTGGCGCTGGCCTGCGACCTGAGGATCGCGGCCGACACCGCCCGCTTTGCCATGCCCGAAACCAAGCTCGGCACCGTGCCCGGGTGGGGCGGCACCGACCGCTTGCCCCGGCTGATCGGGAGCGCCCGAGCCAAACAGATGATCTTTACCGGCGAACCGATCACCGCGGAAGTGGCTGAGCGGTGGGGGTTGGTGAACGAGGTGGTGTCGGCCGCGGCGCTCGCCGAGCGCGTCACGACCCTGGCTGAACAGATTGCCGCAAACGCGCCCTTGGCCGTGCAAATCGCCAAACAGCTGATCGCCACCCCCTCGGCCGCAACCCTCGAATCGTTGGCCGCCGCCGTGAACGCTTTCAGCGAAGACGCCAAGGAAGGCTTGGCGGCTTTCC
>CAXUNV010000078.1:2375-12821 GCA_964252355.1 uncultured Chthoniobacterales bacterium
GGATCGCCGGCAAAGAAGGGCCTAAAAAATCCGTAAAACGGTTTGAGCGCCAAAGCCCCGCCCACGGTACCGTCGTCGTAGAGTATGCCGGGGCAGACGCCGCCGACGTCGACGCCGCCGTGCGGGCCGCGCGGGAGGCCTTTGACCGGGGACCTTGGCCGCACGCGACCGGGGCCGAGCGCATGACGTGCCTCCTGAAGGTCGCCGAGTCCATCCGGCAACAAAAAGAAGAGCTCGCGCTCATCGAAACGCTGGAGAGTGGTAAACCGATCTCCCAAGCCCGCGACGAGGTGGACTGGACGGCCGGCCTTTGGGACTATGCGGCCACGCTTTGCCGGCACATCTATGGCGACACCTACAACGCGCTGGGCCCAGGTATGCTCGGGCTGGTGATCCGCGAGCCCATTGGTGTGGTCGGGATGATCACGCCATGGAACTTCCCGCTCCTGATCATCAGTCAAAAACTGCCGTTCGCCCTCGCTGCCGGCTGCACCTGCGTGGTCAAACCGAGTGAACTGACTTCCGGGACCACGCTGCGGTTGGGAAAGATCCTGGCCGAGGCCGGCGTGCCGGACGGGGTGGTCAACATCGTCAGCGGCTTTGGCGACCCCGCCGGGGCACGGCTCAGTTCGCACCCGCAAGTCGACATGATGTCCTTCACGGGGTCGACCGGGATAGGCAAAGCGGTGGTCGACGCCGGGCGCGGCAACTTGAAGAAGGTCGAACTGGAACTCGGCGGCAAGAACCCGCAAGTCGTCTTCGCCGACGCGGACCTGGATGCGGCCGTGGATGCGGCCGTGTTCGGCATCTGCTTCAACATGGGCGAGTGCTGC
The DNA here is from genome assembly GCA_964252355.1 of uncultured Chthoniobacterales bacterium. Classification (GTDB taxonomy): domain Bacteria; phylum Verrucomicrobiota; class Verrucomicrobiia; order Chthoniobacterales; family JAFAMB01; genus CAXUNV01. The sequence goes on from CAXUNV010000078.1 coordinate 3,209, forward strand.
AACAGCGGCAGCCGGCTCCTGGTGCAACGCCCGGTTGCGGAGGAGTTGGTGCGCAAGGTGGTCGAGTTGGCGCGCGAGGTGCCCGTGGGCGACCCCCTGGACGCCAAGACCAAGGTCGGCGCCATCATCAACGAAGCGCAGTTCAACAAGATCCTGGGCTACATCGACCAGGGCCGGCGCGCCGGAGCGAATCTTCAGCTGGGCGGGCAGCCGCTCCCCATCCTGAACGGGCGCTTCATCGAGCCGACGGTGTTCGACGGCGTGCAGCCCGACATGGCCATCGCTCAGGAGGAAATTTTCGGGCCAGTCCTCTCGGTGCTGGCCTTCGACACGGCCGACGAAGCGGTCGAAATCGCCAACGCCACCATGTACGGCTTGTCGGCCGGGGTTTGGACGCGCGACATCGACACGGCCCTGTCGGTAAGCCGCCGCATCCGGGCGGGCACCGTTTGGGTCAACACGTTCATGGACGGCCAACCCGAACTGCCTTTCGGCGGGTACAAAGAAAGCGGCCAAGGCCGGGAGCTGGGCCGTTTTGCCATAGAGGAATTCACCGAACTTAAAACCATCCAGTTGCACGTAGGGCCGAGGACCTCTTGGTGGGCCAAATCGCACGAGACCCGGCCATGACCTCCCAAACCCAACGATCGTTCCAAGAGCGGGCCGAAGCGGCGCTCGGCTTTGCCGGGACGCAAGTGCGTCGGTTGGTGACTCGACAACCCGATTATTTTCCATTGTTCACGGTCGGGGGCAAATGGGAGCACGAATCGGAAGCCTGGACCAACTGGTGCGAAGGTTTTCTGGGAGGGATGCTCTGGATCCTTTTTCGACGCACGGGCGATGCCTGGTGGCAGGAACGGGCCGAGCATTACTCGCGGCTGATCGAGCACCGCAAGAACGATCGTCACGTGCACGACTTGGGTTTCCTTTTTCTGCCCACCTGGAAAGCGTGGTACGACCTGACGGGCGACCCGGCAAAAAACAGGGTGGTGATCGAGGCAGGGAAGACCTTGGCATTGCGTTTCCAGCAAAAGGGGAAGTACCTGCGGTCCTTTGTCTCACCCGAGAGCATCTTCATCGACATCATGATGAACGTCGGGATCATCTTCTACGCGGCCCAACAAACGGAGGACGACGCGTTGCGGCGCGTCGCGATCGACCATTGTTTGACCACCCGGCGTTTTTTGGTTCGGGGCGACGGGAGCACCGCCCACGAGGGCATCTTTGACCTGCAGACCGGCGAGTTCCTCAGGCAGACCACCCACCAGGGTTGGCGCAACGATTCCAGCTGGGCACGCGGGCAGACGTGGGCGCTGTACGGCTTTACCACCGCCTACGGTTTTACCAAGGACGTCCGCTTCTTGGACACTGCCCAGCGCTGCGCGGACTTTTACCTCGAGCGCACGCCCGCGCACGGGGTCCCGCCCAACGATTGGGAAGAACCTGACCCGCCGCAACCGTACGAGAGTTCGGCCGCCGCCATCGCTGCCGCCGGGCTTTTGGACCTTGCGCAAACCGTGGGTGAACCCTCCAAAGCCGCGCATTACCGCCACCGCGGGTTTGCCATCCTCGACACTTTGCTCGGGCCCGAGTTCCTCGCTCACGAGACGCCCGGGTGGGAGGGCATTCTCAAGCACGGCAGTTATCACGAACGCAAAAAGCTCGGCGTCGATGAGAGCGTGATGTGGGGAGAATACTTCTTTCTCTCCGCGCTAGACAAGGCGCTGGGGTTGATTGGCGTGCCGGCGGCGACCTCATCGGCTCGAGGTTAGCGCCATCCGCATCGGCCCAGGAGCGGCGACTCCCGGCCCAGCAGGTAGTTGGGGTCCTACCGCAGGCAAGATCACTGCTTGGCTGGGCCGCTCGGCAGGTCCGGTTGCGGACGGGGCTCATCCCCGCCAGATTGCGGCCGACGCCCCCGCTGCGCATGCCCGGTCCAACTTTTCTAAGCCCGCCTCAATGGGAAGGACGTGCCGAGGGCAAATGCGCGTTGACCGTGTTTTTTAAAGCGCCTCGGCCGGGCCAGTCCAAGACGCGGTTGGCGCCGCCTTTAACCCCGGCGGAGGCTGCGGCGTTGAGCGAATGCTTTTTCTTGGACACCATCGTCACTTTGACGGAAGCCGTTGCGCGGCGGGCCTTCGGCACCGTCGTCGTCGCCTACTCGCCCCCGGACGCCGGATCGGAGTTTGCGAGGTTGGCACCTGCGGACACCCTGTTGTTGGCGCAACACCCCCTTGGCTTGGGTGACCGGTTGCGTTTGGCGGCGCGGGAGCTGTTCTCGGTGGGATTCGCCGCCGTCGCGCTCCTCGGAGCCGACAACCCGACCGTGCCGGTAAGCCATTACGAAAAACTGCTGCTCTCTTTGGAGGAGGATCCGGAAGGGGTCGTGCTCGGTCCGGCCGAAGACGGCGGCTATTACGCGTTGGGCATGGCGCGTTTTTACCGAGTGTTGTTTGAGGACATCGCCTGGAGCACCGAGCGGGTGTTTCAACAGACCTTTGCACACGCCAAGATGCTGGGCCGTAGGGTGACGCTGCTTCCGCGCTGGCACGACGTCGATGAGTTTACCGACCTGCAACGCCTGCGACGCGACCTTGACCACCTCGAACCGAAGCGCGCCCAGCACACGCGGGCGTACTTGGACGAACTGGCGACCCGCGGGGTCTTCGACGTGGAGCAGGCAAACCCGTCTGCCGACACTTAAGCGTGGGCCGCTGCCTTTGGGCAGGCCATCCGCGGAACGCGGTTTTTTCCCCCGGTGGGGTCGACGTCGGCCCCGTCGATGCGTTTGCGTCGTCCCGGCAAACTTGCGCCCACTTGTCGCAGGATTGCGCATCGCCGGCCCAAACCTCACAAAATCGGCGGGTGGTGCGTCGCGCAGCAAAGAAAACCCGCGCCAATGGTTAGATTAGTTGCTATAATTACGAAAATTTTATAGTTCTTTGGATACGAGAAAGGAGAGTCGACCTGCAGTTTTGCACGTAGAAGACGCGCCGTTGGACGCGTTGGTGGTCTCACGTCTCCTCGAAACGTCCGGGGTCAAGGCGGACTATTACCGGGTGCAAAACCGTAACGAATTGCTCCAGGCGTTGCGCGCGAGGCGGTACGAACTGGTCTTTGCGGACTACCGCCTGCCGGACCTTACCGGCATGGAGGTGCTGCAACAGACCCGCGCGGTGGATCCGGACGTGCCTTTCGTCTTCGTCACCGGCACCATCGACGAAGACACCGCGGTCGCCTCGCTCACCTGGGGGGTGACAGACTACGTGCTGAAAGGCAACTTGGCGCGCTTGGCCGCGGTGGTCCGACGCGCGCTTGCCGAAGGGGAACGCCGGTCGCTTTTGAAGTCGATGGAGGAACGGTTGCGGCGCGCGGAACGCATGGAGGCGGCGGGAACGCTGGCGGCAGGGTTGGCGCACGACCTCAACAACCTCTTGGCGGTGGTTTCGGGCCAGTTTGACCTCATCGGTGCCGCCGCGGCCAAAGGCAGCTCCGTCGCCGAGTGGGTGAGGCGCGGTCGCCGGGCCGTGGAACGCGGGTCGTGGTTAGCGGGTCAACTGCTGACGTTTGCGCGCCAGGACGAGATTCGGCTGGAACCCGTGCTGGCCCATGCCTGCCTCGCCGAAACGGTCGAACTGCTGCGGGACACGCTTCCTCCGGGCGTGGAGTTGGCGACGCGTTTCGAGGCCGGCGACGTGATCATCTCGGCAGACCCGGGTCAATTGGACCGGATTTTGACCAACCTCGTCCGCAACGCCTGCGACGCATTGCCGCAAGGCGGGCGGATCACCATTTCCACGGAGTTACTTCGCGCTGATGAACGACCGTCGATGCCGGCCAGCGCCCACGGCGAAGGCTGGTTTCGGGTGTCTGTCGCAGACACCGGGGTCGGCATGGATGAGGAGATGGCGCGGCGCGCTTTTGAACCGTTCGTCACGACCAAGATGCCGGGAAAAGGGACCGGCCTCGGTTTGGCGGTCGTGCACGGCCTCATGCGGCAGCACCACGGATTCGCGAGCATTGAGACCTCGCCGGGCGAAGGCGCGACGGTGCTTTTGCACTTCCCGTTGCCAGCCGGGACCGCAGCTGCCCTCGCGCCAGTGACGGTGGGGCAAAGGGCCGACCTCATCCTGGTGGTGGACGATGACGAGGAGGTGCGGCTGTTTTTGGAGACGGTGTTGCAGGTCGACGGCTTCACCACCGTCTCCACGCAAGGCGCCGACGGCGCCTTGGCCGTGCTGGCCGAAGCGGAAGGCGCCGTTAGCCTGGTGATCACGGACCTGCAGTTCGGCGCCGAGGATGGTTTGGCCTTGGCCGCGCGCATCAAGGGCATTCATCCGGACATGCCGGTGATCGTGATCAGCCGGGAGCACCCGCCGCGAGAACGGATCACGGCCGCCGACGCCTTCATCGCCAAACCGTACCAGACTGGGGATCTGCTGCGCAAAGTGCGGGCCTTGGTCGAGCGAGGCCGGCAGCCGCTGGCGGCCGGCCACCCGGAGCTTCGCAAGTCGTTTCGGTAAAAAACCTGGGGGAGCGCGGGCCTCCCGGCCCGTCCAAACCCTGTGCAGGCGTCGCCGTCGCAAACCGGCGTGCTGACCCGTTGACCCCTGCCCAGCCGATCGGTAACCTGCCACGGGGACCCCGCCCCCTTTTGCGCCGACCCATGACCATTGAACTGCCCCACTTGGAAGAACAACGGGCTTTCAACGTCCGACGCTGGGCGGAACTTCAACAAGACCGCGCCTTGGCCCGGCTTCCTTACCGCGTCGAAACGGACCGTTTCGGACGCTTGCTCATGACGCCCCCACCAAGTTTTGACCACGCCGAACGCGCTTCCCGCGTGGCTCAACTCCTGCGAGACTTGTCGCCACAAGGACGGGTCTTCGGCGAAACGCCTGTCTCCACGGCAGACGGCGTGAAGGTGACCGACGCCGCCTGGTTTTCCGCGGAACAGGTGCGGCGGTTTCAGCCCGGAGAAAGCGTGGGTGAAACGCCCGCCATCTGCATCGAAGTCCTCTCGCCTTCGAACACCCACTTAGAAATGAGCGAGAAGCGGGCGCTGTATCTGGAAGCGGGTGCTGACGAAGTCTGGGTTTGTGAACTCGACGGCACCTTGCACTTCTTCGAAGCGACCGGTCGGATCGAGCGGTCCCGCGTCTGCCCACCTTTCCCGCGAGCGGTGTGAGCCGACACCCAGGCGCGGCCGCGGGACCTGCCCGGTTTCGGGACGGGCGAGACGCCCGTGGTTCCCTGGGCCACCCGGCGGAGCCGCCCCGAGGTCGTCCGGACGTGCGACGCGGTGCCCTGCCCGCAGCGCCACGCTGCGCCCCACGAAACTGCCTCGCGTGTACTGGCCGGCGCTGCGTGGCGCTGCGCGGGTGAGAGCTCCGCTCTGAGCGGGGCACGAACGATCCCGGCCACTAGGTTTACCCTGGCAACTCTCCCGTCACCGGCGGGACGCCAGCGCTACGCTGGGGGCGTCTCGTAGAGCTCCTCTTGCCCCACCAGCTTTGCCTTACCGGTCGCGCCCGGGTTTCCCTCCTTTCGAGGATTGCAGGTTCCGTGCGGTCCGCCTACGCTGCCCGCCAAATCGAGGTGGGCACTTACCGGCAAGAGCAGAGACCTAACCGCACGCCGAGACGATCTGGAGCAGGCTTCCCTGGACGAGGTGCCCTTTTAGGTGGCTTGGTGCTCCTCTTGCTCGTGGCGGTTGGGGTGGTCGCGCAACGCCGTCCTGCCGACGGCCGCACGCGCTACCATTGCCCGATGCACCCGGATTACGTCGCCACGGATCCGGGCGATTGTCCAGTTTGTGGGATGCGGTTGGTTCCCCTCACCCAAGCGCCGGCCCCGGTGGCGGGTGAGGGGCGAGAGCGGGTCGCCGTGGAGATCCGACCCGAAACGCAGCGCGTTCTCGGTTTGGCCGTCAGCGAGGCCGCCATCGCGCCGCTGGGGAAAACGATCCATGCCGTTGGCCGGGTCTCGCTGGCCCCGCCGTCGCACCTGGTGGCGGCGAACGCCGGCACCATTCGAGAAATCTACCAGAACCCGGGAGCCGCGGGAGCGTTGCGGTTGCGCGCAACCGAACCGATCCTGTCGCTGGCGGACGCGTCAGACACGGTGGTGCTGCAGGCACCGGGGCCGCTGGTGTTGTTGTCGACACCTCCGGCGGGGTTCCACGTCGACAAAGGTCAAGAGGTGTACCAATACATCGACCTTTCCACGATCTTCGTGCTGGCTGACGTGAAGAGTGCGGACATTCCGCAAGTCCGCGCCGGCCTGCTGGCAAAGGTCAACTTGCCAGCTCATCCCGGGCAGACGTGGCAGGGCAGCGTGACGGAAACGTCGCCGCAGTTCGACGAACGGCTGCAGACGCTTCGGGTAAAGCTCCAGTTGCCGAACGAGCAACCCGAGATTTGGCCAGGCATGCGCGCGGACGTCGAACTTGAGACTCCGACGCAACGGATGCTGGCGATTCCGGAGAGCGCAGTCATCGCAGACGGCGAAGGCGCCGTCGTGTTTGTCGCGCAGGGGGACGACCGGTTTGCACCGCGCAAGGTCGAGACCGGCTTGCGGGCCGGCCCCCTGGTGCAAATCAAGGGGGGCTTGTCGGCGGGCGAGCGCGTGGTGACATCGGCGACGTTTCTGCTCGATGCCGAGTCCCGCTTGCAGGCCTTGGCGCAAACGCCGGACGACCGACGCTGATGCTTACCTTGCTGATCCGGTGGTCGGCCGCGCACCGTTTCCTGGTGGTGGGGATCTGCGCCGCGCTGGGTGCCTTTGGCCTCTGGACGCTGCCGGGGCGGCCCTTGGACGCGCTTCCCGACGTTTCCGACACGCAGGTCATCCTCTACGCCAAATGGGAGGCAACTCCCGACTTGGTGGAAAGGCAGGTGACCTACCCACTGACGACGGCGCTTCTCGGCACACCAAAAGTCAAGGCGGTACGAGGTTCCTCAGAGGTGGGGTTCGCGCTCATCCACGTCCTGTTTGAGGAAGGCGTTGATCCCTCTTGGGCGCGAAATCGGGTAAGCGAGGGGCTCGCCCAAGCCGTCCCGGCCATGCCGTCCGACGCGCGCGTCGAGGTCGGTCCCGACGCCACTGGCGTCGGTTGGATCTTCCAATACGCCCTGGTCGACGACACCGGGCGGCAATCGTTGGCAGATCTCCGGTCGTTGCAGGATTGGAACCTGCGGTACGCGCTTCAGGCGATCCCTGGGGTGGCGGAGGTCGCCGCCGTGGGAGGGTTTGAAAAGGAGTACCAAGTCACGGTACAGCCCTCCGCGCTCGAAGCTTATCACCTCCCTTTCCGGGCGGTGGTCGATGCCGTCCGCAACTCCACGGGCGAGACTGGCGGGCGGCAGATCGACTTCGCCGGGCGGAACTGGACGGTGCGGGGGGGTGGGTTGGCGCGCACCACAGACGATTTGGAACGCGCCGTGGTGTATGGTCAACGCGCCGGCATGGACCTCAATGCGGGGAGCGTGCCGATCTTGCTCCGCGACGTGGCGCGGGTGGAAGCCGTCCCCGGCAACCGGCAAGGCATCGCCGACCTCGATGGCCGGGGCGAAACCGTGGGTGGGGTGATCGTCATGCGTCACGATCAAAACGCCCTGGAAGTGATCCGCCGGGTGAAAGAACGCCTGCGAAGCTTGCGGCGAACTTTGCCGGAGGGTGTTCGGATCATCACCACCTACGACCGGTCCGAGCTGATCCGGCAATCGGTTGGCACGCTGACGCGGGAACTCTTCTTTGCGACGGCGGTGGTAGGCTTGGCCATCCTCCTTTCCCTTCGGCACGTGCCTTCGGCCCTGGTCGCGGTGGCGATCGTGCCGGCCACCTTGGCCGTGGCCTGTCTGCCGATGACTTGGCTGGGGCTGAACCTTAACCTCATGTCCTTGGGAGGCATCCTGCTCTCGGTGGGCGTGTTGGTGGACGGGGCCATCGTCGAGATCGAAAACGTTTACCGCCGGTTGCGGGAACACGGGGGCGGCCGGCCAGCGATCCTCGCCGCCCTGGAAGAGGTGGCGCCGGCCGTGTGCTTGTCGCTCTTGTCGATCACCGCCACGTTCCTGCCGGTCTTTGCCTTGACCGGCCAGGAGGGACGCCTGTTCCGACCCTTGGCCGAAGCCAAAACGATCGTGATGGTGACAGCCGCCGTGTTGACCGTCACGCTCACCCCGGCACTGCGCACCCTCTTCGGACGAAGCGTTTTCCTACCCCGGGCGGTGCGCCGGCCGAGCTCGGCCGCCACGACGCCGACACCCTACGAGCGCGTCGTCCGCCAAGCGTTGCGGCATCCCAAAGTCACCGTCGGGTGCGCGGCGTTGCTAGTCGCGACCACCATCCCCGTTTACTACCAACTCGGCCACGAGTTCATGCCGCCGTTGAACGAAGGGACGGTCCTTTACATGCCCACGGTGCTTCCAGGCGTGCCGGCAGCGGAAGCCGGTCGCATTCTCCAACGCCAAGACCAAGTGCTGGCGTCGTTTCCGGAGGTGGCGCGGGTGTACGGGAAAGCCGGCCGGGCAGAGACGGCCACCGACCCTGCGCCCCTGAGCATGATCGAGACGACGCTGGCCCTCAAACCGCGCGACCGTTGGCGGGAGCGGCGCCGGTGGTATTCCGGATGGGCGCCGGAATGGCTCAAGCGGGCCTTGTTCCGACGGCTTGCCAGCGACCGGATTTCCTACGACGACTTGGTCGCGGAGATGGATCGGGCGGTGGTGCTGCCAGGCGTCGTCGACTCTTGGACGATGCCGATCCGCGGCCGGACCGACATGCTGACCACCGGCGCGCGCACGCCCGTGGCGGTGAAGGTGCTGGGGCCAGATTTGAAGATCACCCAGGAGGTCGCCCGCAGGGTGGAGGCGGTCCTCAAAGGGGTGCCAGGGACGCGTTCCGCCTTCGCCGAGCGGGCCGAAGACGGTTATTTCATCGACATCGAACTTGACCGGGATCGCTTGGCGAACCGTGGTTTGCAAGTCGGCGAGGTGCAGGAGGTGATCGCTGGAACCATCGGCGGAACGGTGGCCGCAGAAATCTTCGAAGGTCGTAGCCGTTACCCAGTGACCGTGCGCTATCCTAAAAAGGATCGGGACAGCCCCGAAGCGATCGGTCTAATCGCCGTCCTCACGGAAGGTGGAGAGCGGGTGCCTTTGGGCGAGATCGCCACCATTCGGCAAGTGCGCGGCACGGGCTCGGTCCGGACAGAAGACGCGCGCCTTGCCTCCTACGTTTTTGTCGACACCTACCGGGGAGACCTGGGTAGTTATGTCGAGGAAGCGCAGCGGGCCGTTTCTCGCCAAGTCGCGGTGCCCACGGGTTGTTCGTTGCGATGGGGCGGCGAATACGAAAACCTGGCGCGCGCACGGGAGCGGTTGAAGGTGCTGGTCCCGGCCGCGTTGCTGCTGGCGCTGGGGTTGCTTTATTTCAACACGAGGTCTTGGGTCAAGACGGGCATGGTGCTGTTGGCCGTGCCGTTTTCGCTGGTGGGCGCAGTCTGGTTGCTCTTCGCACTCGGCTACCACGTGTCGGTGGCGACCTGGGTGGGGGCCATTGCGTTGGTGGGGCTGGACGCCGAGACCGGGGTGTTGATGCTGTTGTTCCT
>CAXUNV010000079.1:0-4441 GCA_964252355.1 uncultured Chthoniobacterales bacterium
GGGTGAAACCGGCGAAAGCCCAGCATACCCGCCACCGCCGCGACCGCAACGCCTGAAGGGCGCGCCGGGGAGGGTTACCCCGGGGTCTCTCCGCATCCAATAAAGGTGCCGTCGCGTACTCTGAGCGTGGCAGTCTCAACCCAGCCCCTGCAGCGCCCGGAGGAGTGGACGCCGACGCATCCTCAGGTCTTTCGGCGCTTGGTCGACGAGTGCATCAGGGAAAAATTGCTGGGTTTGGCCCGGCACCGGCCTGATGACCGTTTGCGACCTTACCACGAGGCGTTGGCGGAGTTTGTGCAACGGCCGGGCAAGCGCATCCGCCCGCTGCTGTTCCTGCAGGCGGCAGAACTCTTCGCCCCGGCGCGGGCGGTGCGGTTCAGCGCCGACTTGGTGTCGGTGGCCGCCGGTCTGGAGATGTTGCACGCCTTCGTCCTGATCCACGACGACCTGATCGACGCTTCCGATCTCCGGCGCGCTTTGCCCGCGCTCCACCGCGCCTTCGAAGAGCACACCGGCGCGCGCACGGGCTCAAACCTCGCCATGGTTTTTGGCGACCTGCTGTTCGCCTTGGCGCAGAAGGCGATCGCCGACACCGCCATCCCGAACCGGGCGGAACTCCTCTCCAACCTCTTGGATTACGTCTTTGACACGGGTTTCGGCGAGATTTCGGACATCCTGCTCGGCGAAGCCTGCATCGCCGGCGTCAGGCGGGCGGAAATCGAGGGGATGTACCTCTGCAAAACGACGCGGTACACCATCGAATGCCCCATGGTTCTCGCGAGCGTGTTCGCGGGATCCGGGGAAGGGGAACGCCGGCAGCTGGCGGCCGTGGCCCGGCCGGCCGGCTTGGCTTTTCAGGTTCAGAACGACCTCAAGGAGTTCCTGAGGGGCCTTGACGGCGGCGGGAGTGACGACTTGTTCGACGGCAAAAAAACCCTGCTTTTGCGGACTGCGTACGAGCGTTTGCCTAGCGCCGAGCGTAAGACGGTGCGCGCCCTGCTGGCCCTAGACCGGCGTGGGCCGGCCGAAATCGGCGCGCTTCAGGAGTTGATCTTGCAGAGCAACGCCGTCGCCGAACAGGAGGCGTTCACGGCCGAACTTTTTGGCGAAGCCCTGCTCGCCGCTCAATCGCCGACGTTCAGCCCAGAGGTGCAGGCGGGCTTGGTGGAATTGCTCCACACCGTCCGCCGCCTGCTCCAAACCTCATGAGCACGGACGCCCTCGACAACCCTCCCGTGCGTCCCGCGGTGAGGCGCGGCCGGCCCCGCGCCGCGGTGATCGGCAGCGGTTTCGGAGGCTTGGCTGCCGCCATCCGGTTGCAGGCGCGCGGCTACGACGTTGACCTCTTCGAAGGCCGCGACCGGCCGGGCGGTCGCGCGTACGTCTACGAACAGGATGGTTTCAAGTTCGACGCGGGCCCGACCATCATCACGGCCCCTTTCCTCATCGACGAGCTTTTCGCGCTGGCTGGCCGCCAAACGGCCGACTACGTGCGCTTGGTCCCGTGCGACCCTTTTTACCGCATCATCTTCTCTGACGGCCGCCATTTCGATTACACGGGCGATGAGGAGCGCCTCGTGGCGGAGATCCGGCGGTTCAGTCCCGCGGACGTCGACGGCTACCACCGCTTTGTGCGCCAATCCGAAAGGATCTTCGGGCGGGCGTTCCTCGACTTGGCCGACCAACCATTTTCGCGCTTCTCGGACATGCTGCGCATCGCGCCGGACCTGGTCCGGCTGCGGTCGCACGAGTCGGTGTACCGACTCATCTGCCACTACTTGCGGGACGAACACCTCCGGCAGGTCTTCAGCTTTCACCCGCTGCTCATCGGCGGGAACCCATTCCAGGCGAGTTCGATCTATTCGATGATCCACTTCTTGGAACGGAAGTGGGGAGTGCATTTCGTCATGGGCGGCACGGGCGCCCTCGTCGACGCCTTGGCACGTCTGTTCAGCGAGATGGGAGGCACGCTGCACCTCTCCCGGCCCGTCACCCAGATTTTGGTGCAAAACGGGCGCGCGGTCGGCGTCCGGCTGCGCGACGGCGAGGAACGCCGGGCCGACGTCGTCGTCTCCAACGGCGATGCGGCGAATACCTACCGCAAACTGATCGCCCCACGCTGGCGTCGGAAATGGACGGACGGACGGCTGAAGCGGATGCGCTACTCGATGGGTTTGTTCGTCCTCTATTTCGGCACGGACCGCACTTACCCGGAGTTGGCGCACCACACGATCATCCTGACGGAGCGCTACGGCCCGCTCCTGCATGACATCTTCAGCCGCAAAATCCTGGCGGCGGATTTTTCCGTCTACCTGCACGCGCCGACCCGCACCGACCCGTCGTTGGCGCCGCCTGGGTGCGAATGTTTTTATGCCCTGTCGCCCGTGCCGAACCTGCGCGGCGACGTCGATTGGGCGAGCGTGAAAGAGGAATATGCCGACCGGATCCTGGCTTCGCTGGAATCCCACTGCCCCGACCTGCGGCGGCACGTCGTCACCCGGCGCATCATGACGCCGGCGGAGTTCGAAAGCGAGCTGGACGCCTACGCCGGCTCGGCGTTCCAGTTTGAGCCGGTGCTGACGCAGAGCGCATGGTTTCGTCCCCACAACGTGAGCGAAGATGTGCGGTCGCTTTACTTCGTCGGGGCCGGTACCCACCCCGGGGCGGGTTTGCCCGGCGTGCTCAGCAGCGCCAAAGTGCTGGATCGCGTGGTGCCTGAGGCGGGGCAATTGTAACAACGCTACCGGCGGTAGCAATCGAGAGGCGGCGTGAGGCCAGGCGCTCGCTTTCTTGATGCAACTGATGCAATTGGTACCATCGCTGCAATCTTCCCCGCCTTGGCCCGGAGCGAGCGGCATTGCCTGCGCACCACCCGGCGCCACTCCAAAAGTTTTTACTTCGCGTCGTACGCCCTGCCCCGGCCGAAGAAGGTCGCGGCGTACGCGGTTTACGCTTTTTGCCGGTACGTCGACGATTTGATCGACGTGCACGCGTCGAGCGATGGCGGGGCGGCCGTCCGGCGGGTGCAGGAAGCGTTCGACCGGCTCTCCTCCGGCGAGGTCGCCGACCCGCCGTTCGCACCCGCCTTCGCGCATGCCGTGCGCACGTACGGCCTACCGAAAGGACCTTTTCTAGACCTGACCCGCGGCGTGCTCACCGACACCGGGCCGGTCGCCTTGCCAGACTGGGCGTCCCTTCGCGATTACTGCTATTCGGTAGCGTCCGTCGTCGGCCTGATGATGTGCCCCATCCTCGGTTTGCGCGACGAACGCGGCCAAGCGCACGCCGTCGAGCTCGGCATCGCCATGCAGCTGACCAACATCCTGAGGGACGTGCGCGAAGACGGTGAACGCGGCCGGGTTTACCTACCCAAACAGGAGCTCGACCGCTTCGGGATCACGGCCGATGACCTCGCGCAGGGCCGGGTCACCGAGGCTTTCCGGGCGTTCATGCGGTTTCAGGTGGCGCGCGCCCGCGAGTATTACGCGCGGGCCGAAGCCGGCATCCCCTCTTTGGCGGACGATGGTTCGCAGCTGACGGTTTGGATCATGCGCCACGTCTACGCCGGCATCCTCGACGAGATCGAACGCCAGGGTTACAACGTATTCCGGCGTCGCGCCCATACTTCCATGCCCCGCAAGATAGGGCTGGCGGCGCGGGCACACCGCGACTGTCGGTTAACCCGGGCGCGCGGGCGGCGTCCCGACGACCCATGTTGAGGTCACGCCGGTTCCCGCCATTTGTGCGGTTCGCGTGCGCCTGGATTGGTCTGGCCGTCCGCCGACGATTCCACGGGGTGTTGCTGCTTGGGGCTGAACACTTGCAGCCGCTCACCGGCGCGACCGGGCCGCTGGTGGGATGCGCCAACCACACCAATTGGTGGGATGGCTTCATCGTCGGCTTGTTGACGGAGCGCCGCTTGCGCCGGCAATTCTATGTCGCCCAAGAGGAACGTCACTTGCGGCGGTACTTCTTTTTCCGTTACCTCGGCGCATTTGGCGTCGACTTGGACGCACCGCGCTCGACGTTGCGCACGGTGCGGCACGCCTTGGCGCTGCTGCGGAAGCCCCGGGCGCTCGTCTGGATCTTTCCGCAAGGCAAACTGGAGGCGCCGGATGCGCCCATCGAGGTTCGGCGAGGCGCCACCTACGTCGCGGCGCAAGCGCACGCCCGGATCTTGCCCTGCGCGCTCCGTTACGAGTTCCGCGACGCGGAAAACCCGAGCGTGATCGTGGCGTTCGGGCCGGCGCTCGCGCCCACGACGTCGGAAGCGGTCCTGCAAGCGGAGTTGAGCAGGCTTGCGGTGGAGGCCAAACGTTACGCCGACCCGGCGGTCCCGTTGCCGCCGGAGGCCTTTGTCCCGGTCAAACGTTCCACCAACGAACGTTGGGATGCCGCCATCGCCGCACTGCGGGCGGCGTGGCCCGCAGGGCGACGGAAG
>CAXUNV010000079.1:4451-12819 GCA_964252355.1 uncultured Chthoniobacterales bacterium
TACTGGGTCTGTTTAAAGTCTTTTGGCTATTCGGGGGGGCCGGGCCACGTCCACAGACGCGGCTTGCCTAGGAATACCCGGTTGGGCTGCCCCGTGCCGGCGGTGGGGCGAAGACCCAGCCTGCCTAACCAAGCCGTAATCGTTTTGGAACGGTTGCCGGCTGGAGGGTGCCGGGCTCGAACGACCCTGGGACGCACACCTGGTCTTTCCGCAACGGCGCCCTCCAGCCGGCAGACGTCGACCTCAGTGGCTGCGCGGCTCTGCCGTCTGGGGGGTCACGCCCCACCGGTAACCGAGAACTGGAAACCGTAAACTGGCAACCGCGCGCAGGGCGCCGCTACCCCGTCGAGGCGCGCACGGCGTAGGCCGGATACCGGCTTTTCAGCTCCGACAAAGTTTTCGAGGCTTGATCTTGGTTGCCACCTTTGCGGAACGCTTCGTACGCCGCCTCTAACGCGTGCGGGGTGACTTCCGGATCTTCGTAGAGCACCGCCACGCTTAGGTAAGAGCGAGCCGCGCTTTCGTAATCGCCCCGGCTGACCGCCACGTCGCCGATCAGCATGCGCGCTTCGGCGTTCAAACGCCCTTCGGGTTGCAGCGTCAGCGCCTGTTCCGCCGATTTCGCCGCCGCGTCGGGTTGGACGGTGCCCAATTGCGCTCGCCCCAACAGCAAAAAACCCTGCGCCCGCTCCGCCGGTTCCGTGGCCTTTTCAAGGTAGGCGTTGGCCGCTTCGGTCGCGTCGGTAAAATTCTTTTGGTCCAAGTCCGCGCGCCCGAGCATCAGCCAAGTCGGTGCGTCGAGTTTGGTCCGATCCTCGCTTTTTGCGACCAGCCCCAAGTACTTCGCCGCGCCCGCATTGTCTTTGGCGTTGAAGAGCTGCGTGCCGACCCAGCGGCAGCCGTCGGCCACGATCGACACCCGTTTGGGGTCGCCCTGCACGAACCGGTCGATCTCGCGCCCGGCCTCCGCCGGCCGGTTCAACGTCTGGTAACAATAGAGCAGCCGGAGCGCAACCTTCTCGCCGTACACCTCCCCGTTCAACCGGCGCGCCTCCTCCAGCGGTTGCACGGCGTCCACAAAGCGTTTCCCTTCGAAAGCCGACCAACCGATCCAATAGTTCGCCTGCGCGGCCCCGGCAGCGTGCGGGTAATCCTTCAGCAATCGCTCGAAGGTGGCCGTCATCTGCGCGTAATCCTGCTGCTGGCCAAGGGTCAGCCCTTTTTCCAACAGCGCCGTTTCCTTGTCGCTTGGAGCAGCCGCCGAATCGCCGATCACGGCGTTGAAATCGGCCACGGCTGCAGGGTAGTTGCGTCCGTTTTGGTAGAGTGAGGCCCGCTTGAGCAGCGCCTTGGACGCCATCTTGTAGCGCGGGTACCTCTGCAGCAGCGCGGTGAACGCGGCGATCGCACCCGGTCCGTCGTTCACTTGGCTCAGGTTGTAACCAGCCGCATAGAAGCAGTCGGCGCGGTAAGCATCCGGTAGGGATGAATCCCCAAGTTCGGAGTAGAGGCGGGCTGCCGCCTGGTACTTGTTTTGGCTGGCCAGCGCCTGCGCTTTCAGCAGCTTTGCTTTGTCGGCCCGATCCCGCGGGGGATTGGTGGTCAGGAAGGCGTCGACCTCGTTAACCAGCGAAGGGTCTTTGAGTGCGTCCAGGGTTACCAACCGTTGGTAACGTGCGTCGATCGCCTCCGTCGCCGTCGGGTACTGGCGCAGGATCTGGTTGTAGGTCTCAAGCGCTTTGTTCTGGCGGCCGAGTTGCCGGTAGGAGTTCGCCACCAACAAAAGCACGGTCGGCCGGATCTCGTCCGTGATGCCCGGGGCACCTTTGGCGTAGCCATCCAGCACCTGCGAAAACTTGTCGCCGTCGTACTCCAGCTTCATCAACTCCAGCAGGGCGATCTGTTTCCATTTGCCTTCGGCGACCGTCGTGGCGTCTTTGAACAACCGTTCCGCGCGGTCGCGTTGTTTGGCGTCCGCCGCGAGGATGCCGGCGCGCGTGAGCGCCTCGGATCGCACGGCCGGCTTGGCCGCGGTACGCCCTAAATCCTCAAAACGCGCCAGGGCGTCTGTCTTCTGGTTGATCTCCAGGGCGTAGTACGCCAAAGAGAGGCCTGCCGCGTCGCGGTACGGGTTCTTGTCGGGCACGCGCAGGACATCCTCGTACGCGATCCGGGCTTCGCCTTTGCGCCCCGTCAACTCCAGGCATTTGGCTTGGTAGTAACGCGCCGTCAGCCGAACTTCGGGTGATTTGGCGTTGTCGTAGGCGCGGGCGAAAAGGGAACCGGCCTCCCCGTAGTTCTTGCGATCGAACTCGCGGGTGGCGAGGCGGAAGGCGGCACTACCCACGAACTCGCCGGCGTTCACTTCGCTGAGCAGGAGCCGGTAGGTGTTAAACGCCGGACCGTCCTGACCCAACTTGGCGTAGCATTCGGCGAGGCGGTACATCGCCGAGGCCCGGCCTTCGTCGAACGCAAATTGGCCGAGGTATTTCTCATACTCCGGCACCGCCAAATCGTAGAGTTTGCGGAGGTAGAGGCCGTCGGCGATGCCGAGTTGGGTGCGCGCGGGGTCGCCGGAGTCGGCGGGAGCGCCGCTGCCCGGTGCCAGGCGGATCTCGTCATCGCCCCCGGCGGCTTTGGTGCCGGCGTCGGGTTCGGCGGAGCTGCCGGCCGAGGTTGCCGCCGGGACGGGATCACCGCGCAACGTGCGCCCCGGACGCAGGTTCTGCTCCAGGATGGACGGTCCGACGTCCAGCGGCGTCGCCGGCAGCGCCCGTGGGACCGTGGCGCTCGGCGCGGGTTGCGCCCGACGCACCTCCTGACCAAACCCAGCCAACGGCGAAAGCCCCCACAGCCACGCCAACGGCAGCGCAGCCTTCACGGCATGGTGGCGACCCTTCATGTTTCCGATCGGCCGGTGGCGAACGCGACGTTCCAGATGTCCGCCTGCCGGCAGATGTCGAGCACTTCGACGATGTGCTTGTAATCCACCCGCTCATCGCCGCGCACGATCACCGCCTGGTCCGGGTAGAGGCCGGCCAACTTCTTGAGCTGCGCCAGCAGTTCGGCAGGCGTCTTGGCTTGACGGTTCACCACGATGGTCCCGTCCGCCCGGATGTTGATCACGACCTGCCCGACGTAAGGCTGCGGTTCGTTGGCCTTGGAAGCGCTTGGCACCCTCACGTCCAGCTCGTTCTCAGTCAGGGCGAAATTCCACGTCACGATGAAGAAGACCAGCACGACCAACAGAATGTCGACCATGGGCGCGATCATGAACCCGAAGACGCGGGGTTCGGCATACCGGCGGAAGTTCATGCCGTCCGGTCAAAGATCGCCGCCTTCGAGCACTTTGGACCGCTCGAGGCGCCGCTGGTGCTGCGTCGTGATGATGTTAAGCAGGTGGGAACTGGCCGCTTCCAGGTCGGAAATCATGGTGGTGACCCGGCCGCGGAAGATGGCGTAGAAAGCCATGGCCACGATGCCGATGACCAAGCCGGCCGCGGTGGCGACCAGCGCCTGCCCGACTCCCCCGGCCAGGAGCATTTGGCGCGGTTGGTTGGTGTTGGCCGCCAACACGCCAAAAGCGTTGATGATGCCGACCACCGTGCCCAGCAAACCCAGCATCGGCGCAAGGGTGGCGATGTCGGCCAAGTAGACGATCCGCTGGTTCAGGTTGCTCGCCAGCCGCGTCCCCTCGGTTTCCGCAACCTCGCGCACCGCGCCAATCGGCGCCGACGGGTTCTTCGTTGCGAAATCGAGCGTCTTTGCCGTGATGCGGGCGATCGCCTCGGAATGGCGGTGCGAAACGGCGATGAGACCGAGGTAATCGCGTTTCCGGAGCAGCGCCTCCGCCGTTTCCATGAAACGGCGCGACACGATCGTGCCCCGCCGCAGGCTGAAGATGCAGCCCAGCACGAGCGCAAGCGTGATCACCGACGCGATGAGCAGGGGGACCATGACCCAACCACCCGACTGCAGCAACTTCAGCACCGTCGCCGTGGAAGCGGCCGGCGTCGGGGCGGGGGCGGTCGGCCCCTCCGCGGCCTGCGCGAGCAGCGGCCAAACCATTGAGGCGGTGAAATTCATGCCGAACCGCCTGTACTTAAAACCACCCGCTCCGGAGATGCAAACCAAACGCAACCAGCGTTTTCAAGGGTTTCGCCCCCTGGACGCCGCACCAGGGGACGGCTAGTTTTCTGCATGGAGTCGGGGGTGTCTAACGGAAGGCCGGACCTCAGCAAGCGGTTGCACGAAGTGCCGCACAAACCCGGGGTTTACCTGATGCGGGACCGCCTGCACCGCGTGATCTACGTGGGCAAGGCACGGGACCTGCGCAAGCGGCTGGCCCAGCACTTCTTGCCTTCCAACCAGCAGAAAGCCGACCTCAAAAACCGCGCGCTCTACGATTCGGTTTGGGAGTTCGAGACCCACGAGGTCCGCAACGAGCCAGAAGCGCTGCTGCTCGAGGGCAGCCTGATCAAAGAGTACCGACCCAAGTACAACGTCAGCTTCCGGGACGATAAAAGGTTCCTGTTGGTGAAGGTCAACGTGAACGACCCGATCCCCAAGTTTCAGCTCACCCGCTTTCGCAAAGACGACGGTTGCCGGTACTTTGGGCCGTTCGCGCACTCCGGCTCACTCCGGACCACGCTCAACTGGATGCGCAAGGAGTTTGGGTTACGGTCGTGCCGAGCCATCGAGCCGAACGAGGTCGATTACCGGCGCTGCCTCGACCACATCATCAAAAACTGCTCGGCCCCCTGCATCCGGAAGGTCAGCTTGGAGGATTACCGGGCGCGGGTGCTGCAGGCTTGCGATTTTCTGGACGGCCGGAGCGCCGAACTGCTCAAGGAGCTCGAAGAAGAGATGAAGGCCGCTGCCGCCAAGCTCGATTTCGAGAAGGCGGCGGAACTGCGCAACATGCTGGACGACCTGCGGCGGACGACCAAGCCGATGCGCCGGTTCACCCGCAAAACCTTGCCCAGCGCGGTCGACCCGCAAGCGGACCTGCGGGCGTTGGGCGACGCGCTCCAGCTCGCCGCGCCGCCGTCGGTGATGGAGTGCTTCGACATCTCCAACATCTCCACCACCCACATCGTGGCCTCGATGGTCTGTTTCCGGGACGGCGTGCCCGACAAGGCCGATTACCGCCGGTACCGAATCCGGTCGGTTGCCGGCCAGAACGATTTTGCGAGCATGGCGGAGGTCGTCCGGCGCCGCTATTCACGCGTGCTGTTGGAGGCTCGGGAAACGCGGCCAGACCTGGCGGAGTTTGACCAAGAACCGGCGGGCGACGCGTTGGAACGGGTCAGCCGCGGCGAAGGCCGGGTGCGCCTGCCCGACCTGGTCATCGTCGATGGTGGCAAGGGCCAGCTGAGTTCCGCGTGCCGCGAACTGGAGCGGCTCGGACTGGAAAACCTGCCGATCATCGGCTTGGCCAAAGAATTCGAAGAGATCTACCGGCCGGGGCGGCCGATGCCCCTGCGCTTGCCGGAAGATTCCGGCGCGCTGCACCTTCTGCAGCGCATCCGCGACGAGGCGCACCGGTTCGCCAACGGCTTCCACCAGCTGCTGATGAAACGCCGGATCAACGAAAGCATTTTGGACGACTGTCCGGGCATCAGCGAAGGGCGCAAGGCGCGCCTCTTGCAAAAGTTCGGCTCGGTCGACCGCTTGCGGAAGGCGTCGGTGGCGGACGTGGCCGCGGTCGGCGGCATCGGCGACCGGTTGGCCGAGACGATCATCAATTTCCTGAACCGCGCGGAGTAGGTGCGCGGCGGGGGGGGGCGGGGGCCCGTGGCCCGCGGGCCGCCCCCCCCCAGGGGCCCCCCCGCCCCCGCCATTGGCTCCGACGTGGGTTACGGGGGGACCCGGTGGGGCGGGCGAAGCCCCGACCGCCCGAGACGGGCAGCCGGGCAGAGTGGAAGTCTACGGGCGGAGGGTGCCGGGCTGGAACGACCCTAAAATGCCTTTGATGTCTTCCCGCGCCGGCACCCTCCAGCCTGCAGATCTTTTCAGGCGATGGCGGGCCGGGTTTTCGCCCCACCGAAGCTCAGACGCCCGCTTCGACTGCCCTCGCAACCCGGAAGGCGGAACCCGGAACCCGCTTCTGGCCTTTGGCATTTGCCATTTGGCATCTCCCACCGATCTTACGGCCCGATGAAACGACGGGTCGTCCTGGGCACGTCCCTTGCGCTCCTCTGCGGTGCCTTGCCCGCCTTGGCGCAGACCGAAGCACCGGCGCCGGACGCGGCCACCACGCCCGCGCCGAGTTGGGAGACGCAACGACAGGCCGCCGCCTACGCGCTCACGATCCCGGCACCCCGCGGCCAGATCGTGGACCGGAACGGTGAGCCGCTGGCGCTCAACCGGGTCAGCTACAATTTGGCGATCCTCTTCCCGACGCCGCTTGATTTCACCGACGGGCAGATCTTGGATTTCGCGCGGCGTCAAGCCGACGCGGCGCGCCTGCTCACCTCCCGGCCGATCTTTTTTTCGGGGGAGGCGGCGATCAACCATTACCGTAACCGGGGCGTCATCCCCCTGGACGTCGCCAACGACCTCCCGGTGAATGAGGTCGAAGGTTTGAAGGCGCGGCTGCCGAGCGGCTTGGTGCTTCGCCCGACCTACGTGCGGATCTATCCCCAAGGCCAGACCGCGGGTCACGTGGTCGGCTACACCGGTAAGACCAGCCGGCTCAGCACGAAGGTGTTGCAGAACAACGAACCGCTCTGGCCCGAGAGCGAGGGCCGGGAAGGGCTCGAACAGACCTTCGACGAACAACTCCGCGGAAAACCGGGGACCCTCAACCTGACCTTCGATGGCAACGGGAAAAAGGTGGGCGAACGGGTCGCGGTGCCGCCCGAGCCGGGGTACAACGTCATCACCAGCCTTGACCTAAAGATCCAACAGTTGGCCGAACGCATCCTGCAAAAGCGCGCGAAACGCGGGGCCATCGTCGTGACGGATCCGAGCAACGGAGAAATCCTGGCGTTGGCGTCGTGGCCGACGATCAACCCCAACGATTTCGTCCCTTCGATCTCGGAGGCCCGTTTCAGCGCGTTGGAGAAAGATCCCAACATCCCGTTGCTGCCGCGCGCCTACCGCTCCGCCTACCCGGCGGGGTCGACGTTCAAGGTCGTCATGGGGGTGGCGGCGTTCGAAACCAAAAAGATTGATCCGGACGACACGTTCGGTTGCCCGACGGCGATCCAGATCGGCAACCTCGTCTTCCACAATTTGCGCAAGACGGACCAAGGCGACCTCACCTTTCCGGAGGCGCTCACCGAGTCCTGCAACACTTGGTTTTACCAACTCGGGTTGAAGCTCGGTGCGGATCCGATGGTGACCTGGGCCGAACGCCTTGGCTTGGGCCGACGCACGGGCGTGCTGCTGAACGGCGAGGCCGAAGGGCGAATCCCGACCAACGATTACATGCTGGCGACCTACCACCGGCGGTTCTCGCAGGGCGACCTGGCCAATTTTTCGATTGGCCAGGGTGACATCCTCATTTCCCCGCTGCAGATGGCGCAAGCCATGGGCACCGTCGGCAACGGCGGCACCTTGTACCAGACCCGGCTCGTCCGGCAGATCCAAACCCTCAACGGCGAAATCGTCTACGCTTACGGCGCGCGCGCCAAAGACCTCCTCAACCTTAGCCCGGTGACCCTGCAGGAATTGCGCCAAGGCATGATTGGCGTCGTTTCCAGCGGCAACGGCACGGCGGGTTCGGCCAGCGTCGAAGGCGTTAAGGTCGCCGGCAAGACCGGCACCGCGCAATGGGGGCCGAAGAACAAGGAGCGAACGGCGGCATGGTTTGCGGGGTTCGCGCCGGCTGAGACGCCGAAGTACGCGTATGCCGCCCTCTACGAAGGGGCGGTCGGGGAAGGCATCCACGGCGGCACGGCGGCGGCCCCGATGATCGGGGAGTTGCTCCGCGAACTCTTCAAGGATGATCCGAGCGTGCGTAAGGAAAAGGGTTCTGGTAAAGGCAAGAAACCGGAACGCGAGGAGTCCGACGACGAGTCGTCCGACACCTCGGACGAAACCGACTGATGGAGCGGAAACAGGCTCGACGGGCCCGAGATTCCGGTTGCGGCCACTTTCCTTTGCGTTAAGGCTGGGCGGATGTTGACCCACCGGCTCCTTTTTGCGGCTACGCTGTGCGTGCTTCCAGCCTACGCGCAAGACCCCCAGCCCGCCCCCTCTGCCATGGCCACCGCCTCGGCGGTTACCGGTGCCGCTGCCAACGCCCCGAAGGACGACAAGGAGAAGCTCAGCTATAGCCTCGGGGTCGACATCGCCCGCACGCTGCAGCGCTTGGATGTGGACCTCAACCAAAACTCCTTGGCGCAGGGCCTCTCCGATG
>CAXUNV010000080.1:0-12689 GCA_964252355.1 uncultured Chthoniobacterales bacterium
GGCAATAGGCGTATGGTCCCGCACCGATGGCGACGGAGCTGCCAACCCGACCGTTTTCGACCGAGCGCACGCACCGGTTGGCGATCGTCGCAAGCGAGTACCACGAGCGTTACGTCGACGGTTTAATCCGTGCGGCCACTGCCGAATTCGGCGCGATCGCGCCGGCGGCGTCCGTCGAAGTCTTCCGGGTGCCCGGCTCTTTCGAGATCGCCCTCGGGGTGGATCGCGTCGCGGCGGAACGTCGACCTGACGCCATCCTGGCCTTTGGCCTCCTCTTCGACGGTGAGACGCTCCACGCCACGCTCATCGCCGAGGCGGTGACCGCCAGTTTGTTGCGTACGAGCCTCACGCGGGCGCTGCCCGTTGCGCATGAAATCTTGGTGGTCAAAACGCATGAACAAGCCGAGGCCCGCTGCTTGGGCGTGAAGCTGAACCGCGGCGTAGAAGCGGCCCGGGCAACGGTGAAGATGCTGGATGCCCTGGAGAGGATTGCTGGAAAGGAAGGGATTCATGGGTAAACGTCGGGAAGGACGCGAGGTCGCGCTGCAACTGCTCTACGATTGGGACCTGAACGGGCGCACCGGCCTTGAGGCTGACGATTTGGCGCGGTTTTGGGCGTTGCGCCCAGTCGAACCCAAGCTCAAGGAGTACGCCGCACGGGTCGTGGAGGCGATCGCGGCGCGACAATCCGAAATCGACGCGCGCATCAGCCGGTACACCGCAAACTACGAACTCAAACGGATCTCGGCGGTGGACCGCAACATCCTGCGCTTGGCGATCTACGAGATGTGGCACGTGCCGGACGTGCCGCCGATCGTGGCCATCAACGAAGCCATCGACATCGCCAAAAAGTACGGCACCGAAGAGTCTAGCCGGTTCGTCAACGGGGTGCTCGACCGAATCAAGCTCGACTTGAAACGGCCGCTCCGCACGGCCTTGCCCGCCGACGGCGCCCAGACCGGGTAACCTCGGGACGCACCGCAGGGAAGGACGTCATGGCGCTCCGTTTTTTTCAGAACCTCGTCGACCGTTTCGGCGGCAAACCGGTCGATTGGGATGAGTTGGAAGAGACGCTCATCCGCGCTGACCTCGGCGTGCCGATGACGCTCCAGATCCTTGAGGATCTCCAAAACCGCGCGGAGAAGGTGACCGCGCGTGAGGTCGTCGAGGTCACCCGGGCTCACCTCGAACGCCTGTTCCCGCCCAATCCGCCCCGGCTGCGTCCGCTGCCGAACCGGCCCCGGGTGCTCCTGATCGTCGGCGTGAACGGCACGGGCAAAACGACGTCAACGGCCAAGCTCGCCTATCTGTTGAAAAACGACCGCCATTCGGTGTTGCTGGCGGCCGCGGACACCTTTCGCGCGGCGGCGATCGAGCAGCTGAAGGTCTGGGGAGAACGCATCGGCGTGGAAACGATCGCCGGCGAGTACCATGCCGACCCGGCCGCCCTCTGCTACGACGCGTACAGCGCCGCGCACCGTCGTAACCTCGAGTTCCTGATCTGCGACACCGCGGGCCGGCTACACACCAAGAGCAACCTGATGCAGGAACTGGGCAAGGTGGTGCGCACGTTGCAGAAACACGACGAAGGCGCACCGCACGAGCGCCTGTTGGTCGTCGACGCCACGACCGGCAGCAACGCCTTGGTCCAAGCCAAACAGTTCCACGAAACGATCGGGCTTACCGGCCTCATCGTCACGAAGCTCGACGGTTCCGGCAAAGGGGGCATCGCCGTCGCCATCCAAAACGAGCTCGGTTTGTCACCCCGCTTCGTCGGCACGGGCGAACGCCTGGAAGATTTCGCGTACTTCGACCGAGACGACTTTGTCGAGCGGCTGCTCTGAGGAAGGCCAAAGTTCAGGGACACGCGGTCGTCGTCGCCCGAACATGGCAGGGCAAACGTTCCATTCGCGGACCTGGGGCGGTTACGTAGCGCCCCAACCGAGGTCCGTCTCGCGCTCCGGCCGGCGGGCCAACCGAGGTGCACCGCTTCCCTTTTTGGCCTTTGCCCTTTGGCCTTTTTAGGCGGCGTTGCGCGCCTCGACCGGTTCCACCTTTGGGCGTTGCCTCTTGAAGTGCAGCTGCAGGACCCGCCGCCCGTCTGTCTGGGTGATGGTGACCAAGTAATCCCCGATGGTGACCTGTTCGCCCTGCTTGGGCAGGTGACCGAGCAGTTGCACGACGAAGCCGCCAATGGTGCTGACGTCGACAGCCTCCAGCTCCAAGTCGGTCAACTCATGGAGTTCGTAGAGGTTCACCTGTCCCTGGACCACAAACTCCCCGTCGTTCAGGCGGACGAAGTCGCGGCTCTGTTCCTGGTCGAACTCGTCTTTGATCTCGCCGACCAACTCACCCAGCACGTTGTCAAGGGTCACGATGCCCACCCCGCCGCCGTATTCGTCTACCACCACCGCAAAATGGGCCCGCTTGGCCAGGAACAGCTTCAAGAGCTTCTCCAAGGGCATGAACTCAGGCACCGGCGTGAGCTCGCGCTTCACGTTGAGGATATCCGGCTTTTCGCGCTTCATCTCGCGCATCAAGTCCTTGATGTGGATCAGGCCGATGGTGTTATCCATGTGCCCCTGCACCAAAGGGAAACGCGTGTGGCCGGATTCGAGCGCCACTTCCAGGTTCGCTTCGAACGAGTCCTGGATGTCGAGGTAGACGACGCTGCCGCGCGGGGTCATGATCTCCCGGACGACCCGCCGCCGGAAATCGAGGGCGTTGATCAGGAGTTCCTTGCTGAGCGGCGTCACCTCCGGGATCGCGTCGGTTTCGGTCAAGATGACGCGCAACTCTTCCTCACTGTGGCCCAGCTCAGGTTCGGCGACCGCGTTCAACCGGAACAGGTGGCGCAAGATCCAATCCGCGGACCCTTGCAGAAAGAAGATGGCCGGACGGAACACCAAGTAGAAAAAGTGGAGCGGCGCGCTGATCCAGAGGCTCAACCCCAGCGCCCGGCGGATGGCCAAAGACTTGGGCGTGACCTCGCCAAGGACGATGTGCAGGTAGGTGATCACCGCAAACCCGAGCGCGAAAGAGATGGCGTGCACCACGGGTCCGTTGACCACGCCGAGGCGGAACAGCAGCGGTTCCAAAATCCGCGCCACGTATGGTTCCCCGATCCAGCCCAATCCTAGGCTTGAGAGGGTGATCCCGAGTTGCGTCGCCGAAAGGTACGCGTCCAGCTTCGAAACGACCTTGCGGGTGAAAGCGGCGCGCTTGTCACCCTCGTCCTCCAGCGCGTCGAGTTGGCTGCCTCGCACCTTCACGAGCGCAAACTCGGACGCGACGAAAAAGCCGTTGAGGAACACCAGCCCGAGGATTACGAAAGCGTGCCACGCCAACGAACCGAAGGAGAATTCGCCCTCAGCGACAGCGAGGACCGCGGTGGCAACACTGGCGGTCGAAATGGACATGTGGCGGTCGGAACCCTTCCTAGCTCGGCAAAAGCATGCAGCCTGCGCGAGCGAACAAACGGAGCGACGGCTTAAGGCTCGGCCGCCAAGGGCTCACCTTGAACAAACCAGCCGGGGTGTGGCGACTTTTGTCGAGGAGAAGGTCCGACGGCCAGAAAACGGGCGCCACGAAGAAACTGACAGGATGAGGCCGACCATATGCCGGTCGGCCACGGCGCGGAGTTGCGCTCACCAACTCGACTTGGTCACGCCAGGGATCAGGCCCTGGGAGGCGCACTCCCGAAACGCGATGCGGGAAAGGCGAAAACGACGGATGAAGGCGCGCCGACGGCCGCTCGCCTGACAACGGTTCACCAAGCGGGTTGGGCTCGCGTCGCGCGGCAGCTGGGCAAGGCCTTCATAATCGCCTTTCGCCTTCAGCTCGGCGCGCACGGCGGCGTACTTCTCCACCGTCCGCTGCTTGCGCTTGTTCCGTTCGATCCAGCTTTTCTTGGCCATAACGAGAGCGTGGAACGTACCGCAAATGCTGGGACACGCAACCGGAAACCGTGGCTGACCGCCGGGCGGCGTCCCTCCATGGTCTCTGCGGCAGGCATCACCCCGGTTCCAGCCTGGCGTCGGGTCATGTCCCTCGCTGTGCCCGACCATACCGCTGGCGGTGGCCGCTCGCCCCAGTGCGATGCAACCATCTTAGGCGGCGTTCCGTTTGCCGTCTGCGATTTGCGATGCGCACAGCGCCTCAACGTCCGCCCCCGAACCAGACGGACAGATCCGTAGGGAAAGCCATCGGCGGTACGTCGAGCACCATCGGCAAGGCGGGCGGAAGGTCATGGGAGACTAAGCGCATGAAGGCAACCAAGTTCAGCATCGACAGGAGGCAGAAACAAACGATCTGGAGACGGGGATGTTTCATGTGGGCAGCGTAGCGCGCCCGGAACTCCCACTGTAAATCGATGATTATGTTTTTACCATCGTTATGCTCGATGCCGCAGCCGTAAGTGGTCAGTGCGTTTCATTCCAAAATTGTCGGAACGCGTTCTGCCAGTTGCGGGTCAGCACCCGGTCGCGCGCGCGCTGGCCCATGGCGGCGCGGAGCTTGGGGTCGCGTGCCAGGGTGCGGAGCGCTTGGCTGAAATCGCCAACGTCCAAACCGCGCGTGATCAGCCCGTCTACGCCGTGCCGCACCAACTCCTGGGGTCCGCCGTGGTCGGAGACCACGCACGGCAACCCGGCCGCCTGCGCTTCCAAGATCACGTTGCCAAAGGTGTCGGTCGTGCTCGGAAAGATAAAGACGTCTCCAGATGCGTAGGCGGTAGCCAACTCGCGTCCTTGCAGGTAGCCAGTGCTCGAGCACTCCGGGCAACGCTCCCGCAGCTCCTTCAGGTAAGGGCCGTCGCCCACCAGCAGGATGCGCAACGGAAAACCTTCGGCACGCAGCTTCTCCGCCGCCGCGATGGCCACGTCGAGGTTTTTCTCCCGCGAGATCCGTCCCACGTAAAGCAAGCCGAGCTCCTCGGGCGCCTTGCCGTAACGCTCCCAAAATTTCGGGTCACGCAGTTCCGGCGTGAAAAGCCGGGTGTCCAAACCGCGCGGCAGGATGCGGAGCCGGTCGGCGGACAACCCTTTCTCGATCCAGCGTTGACGGTAGAACTCGGAATTGACGTAAACCAAATCGAGCTGCGAGTAGAACCAACGCATGAAGCTCCAGGCGAGGTTCTCCATGTAGTTGTCTTCGGTAAGGATCCGGACGTACTGGGGAAAGTCGGTGTGGTAAATGCCGACCGTTTTCAGGTCGAGGATTCTGGCGGCGAGCAGCGCGGTGAGTCCGACCGGGCCCGGCGTGCTGATGATCACCTCGGTGAACCGTTCGCGTTGGATGTAGTCGACCATGTTCAACACGGGCGGGAAACTCAGCTTCTGCAGCTCGTATTCGGGCAGTTCGAATTCGCCGATCGGTGGAAAGTTTTTGATCGGGATGTCGCGTACCCCGATCTGCTGCCGGGAGGTCACGACGGTGAGGTCGACGCCGCTCTCGCGACCGGCGGCCGTCATCCGGCGAATGGTGTTGGCCACGCCGTTCACATCTTCGAGGGTGTCGGTGAACCACGCGCGTTTCGAATTTTCCAGAGCGCAGGGCAGTGCGCGTACCGTGCCCTGGCAGATGTCGGCGAGCCGGCGGCGCGAAGGCGCTTGGCTGTGGAAGCCGTAGAAGTAAGGGCCGAGCAAGACGCCGATCGGGAGCAGGGCGCTCAGGCTTTGCACGGCTTCGATGACGTTGCCCCCGCTGATCTGGTGCACAAATTTGTCGAAGAACCGGAAGGCGAGTTGGTTGAACACCAAGGCCACCAGGAGGAACGCCCGGCGTTCCGGCTCGGGCACGCCTTCGGTTTCGCGCGCGAGCTGCGCTTGCACGGCCGGGCTGCTGAAGTAGTTGGCCAACTCGGGCCAGATCGACAGGTTCGCGGGTTTGACCAGATCAAAGATCTTGCCCGAGAGGATCCCGTTGGAGACCAGCGCGATCTTTTCGCCCAACGTGAACTGGGTCGGGTTCTTGCCCTCCATGAACCGCGAGAAGACCAGCTCGAGGAAACCTAGGTTTGGGCTGACATTCTTCGAGAAGCGGTCTTTGGCGAACTGGTAAGCCAGATTGTAGAGCCCGTGCGAGATCACGATGGGCGTGCCGCCCTGACCGCGCGTCAAGCAGTTGCCGCCCGCAACGAACCCCAGGAACTCTTCCGGGGTACGTCCGCCCGGCGTTTCGGTGTAGGCGGAACCGGGAAAGACGCCGGCATGATCATCCGAACCTGCCGTGAGAACTTTCCGCCAAGGTTCCGGGTGGGTGGGCGCGAGGTTGTGCCGGTTGGCGTACTCGTCCAGCAGTTCGGGCGTAAGGGATTGCAGGAGGAAGCGGGCGGTGTCGCTCAGGAGCGCGTCGCGCAGCCCGTTGAGGCCCTCGAAGTGTTTGAAGAGCAGGATCAACCGTTGCAGGTGTGCCGCGGTGAGTTGGCGGTCTCGGTCGTACAAAGGGTGCGCGACGGCGTGGACCAAGCCTTGCTGGGAAAGGTAGGCCTGGAGTTCGTAGAGGTTGGCGCGCAACGCTTGGATCTCGCCGTGCTGCGCCTCCGTCAGGTTCCAAATCAAGACGTGCACCGCGACGCCGTCGTCCGGGAACCGCGCGGTGACTTCCTCGCTCACAAACGTTCCGGGCAGGTCAGCGATTTCGAGGCAACCCTCAATCCGGTTGTGGTCGGTGAAGGTCACGAAGCTCATGCCTTGGCCGCGCAACCGCTTGTAAAGCGCTCGCGGGTCGGAGTAGCTGTCGGGGAACTCGAACCGCCGGAAGAACCATTCGGCAGACCGATCGCTGTGCCGCGAGTGGAGGTGGAGGTCGACTTTGGCCGGCATGGCTGCAGAAGTTCGTGCGGGGTTGAGGGTTTGGGGTTTGACGTTTGACGTTTTCGCCCGCGAAGGCAACCTCGCCTAAGCACCCCTCTCCATTGCGCTCTCCAGGGGCGGGTTCCCGGTTTTCCGGTTTCCAGGTGAGGAGGACGGCCGGACCTCGCGGGCGACCCGGCGGGGCGGGCGCTGCGCGCATGGCAAGTGGAAAATGCGGAATGGCAAATGAGAAAAGAAGGAGGGCGACGGACATCCCGCGCCTTTCCCGGGAAGAAGACGGTCGGACCTCGCGGGCGACCCGGTGGGGCGAAAACCCGGCCGGCAGGTTACCGCTACCACCGTGAAAGGATGACCGCCGGGCGGTTTGAGCCGGCGACCGTCACGGTGGGGCTTGATGGCGCGAGGATCGTTCCGGACGATCGAGAGGACGGCTCGAGGGTTGCCGCGGGCTGTCAGGTCCGTTCGCGCCGGCTCAAACCGCCCCGCAAACATCTGCGACGAAGGCCCGCTTCCCTCGGCGGGCCGGGTTTTCGCCCCACCGGTCTCGGGGTGGCGCGAGCCGGTTGCGCCGTTATGCCATTTTTCATTTGCGATTTGCCATGCGCGCAGCGCCCGCCCCACCGGGGTGGCCGCGGGTTCGCTTGCCAATGATGCTGGGGTGCGTTTCAGCCGCCTTTCGCCACCCACTCTTCGTACGTCATCACCTCGCGATCGCGGACGGCCGCGCGGACGATCCCTAGGGCTTGGTCCCAGACCGCGGCATGACACACGTCGGGAGGATGGAGGCCAATCCGCAGCAGGGGTTCTCGCCGTAACCGCTCGTGCAACCCGGCATTCCACAAACGACTCGCTGCGCGCCGCCAAAGGCTGCGGGTGCTCCAGACCAGCGACCGGGACGGGGTCCTTGCCTCGTCCGGCAGGCGGTCAACCCCGTTCACCGTGGTCGTGTAACGGAAACCGCCGGCCGTTACTGCCCGGCGCGCCTCAGGCCCAAGCAACCACGCCGGGGCAATGAAACCGGCCGGCGTGCGGCTGAGAAACGAGAGGTCGCGCCGGCCCTGACTCAACAGGGCTGCCGCCTCGCCTTCGGTCACGTCGTAAAACTCACCTTCGCCGGCCGTGTAGACCCGCGTGATCCAGCGGGTACGCGCATTTTCCCCGACGCGCCGGGTGCGAAGGTGGCGGTAGCCGTGCAAGACCGGTTCGTGACCCTCGCTCACCTTACGGCTCAACCACCGTTGAAACCCTGGGGCGCGCACGACGGGGGCGCGGCCATGGTGGTCGGGGATGACCAGCAGCGAGGCGCGGCTGACGCCCACCCCGACGAGCTCGGCTAGCATCTGGTCACAAGCCGCTTCCGTCAGCGGCGAGACGTCATGGACGGAGACGACGAGGGCGGCCATAGGCGCGGCGGCGTTGCAGGCGTTCGCGCAAGGCGAACGCCAAGGTGACGGCGCCCATGGCCACCGGCCACCAATCGCCGAAGCGCGCGTAGAGGGTTTGGGTGCCGCTAGGCGCGACCTCGAGGTCGGCAGCGGCGACGCTTTCCCGACCGTCCCCAGCTTGGCTCACTACCCGGCCGCTGGGCCCTTGCAAGAGAGACCCGGCCCCGCGTCCGCTAAACACCAGCGCTTTGCCGTACGCGATGGCCCAAACGCGCAGGTTGTCCCGGAGTTGGCGTCCCAGTCGGCGGGAATGGCCGGGAACGTCGAACAGCGCGATCCAAGCCTGCGCGTCGGTCGGCAGCGTCGCCCGCACGATTTGGGGGGAACCGGCCTGCCAATTGAGCAGCGGGAGCCAACGGACGTCACCGTGGGTGAACGGGGCCAAGTTCCGGTTCGACGGGGGTGAGAACGGCGCGAAGAACGCCTCATTGTTGTTGGCGATGAACAGGTTGCTCACCGCCCCAGGCGCCACCGTCCGGGAGCCGACCAACCCGCGGCCTGCCCCCCCGGCGACGCCGCTGAACAAGGCGACGTTGCGTCTTGCCGTGATGCCGTTGAGCGCGCGGTAGTCGGCCGCGCCAAACGCCGCTTCGCGCCAAACGACCAAATCAAAGCCCGGCGCACCGGCAGCCACCGACAAGGCAACCAGCCCGTTCACCGACCCGTCCTGCCGCTGGGCGCAAAGCACCTTGCGGCGCGGCGCGCCCGTCGGGTGCGTCAACGTGTAAAAGCCGGCGAGGGCACCCAGAAAGAGGATGGCCAACGTCCCGGTGATGTCGAAACGTGCGGCCCAACTCATCCGGCCGGGCTCGCGCCAGAGCCGGTGCGCGGCGAGGAGTGCGACCGTATTGGTAAAGACCAGCATCGTCGTCAATCCCGCCGGGCCCGTCGCCTTCACGGTCTGCAGGAGGGGCAGGTTGCTGGCCAACGCCAAACCGAGGGGGTTCCAGGCGGGCACGACGACGCCGCGGGCCCATTCGAGGACGGTCAAGCTCGCGGCGGCCAGGGTGGCGATCCGCAGGTGCGCCACGGAGCGCGCCCAGGCGGCCGCCGCGACCCCCCCGGTGGGCAACAACGGTTGCAGCCCTTTGCGGGGGGCGGGCTTGGCCGCCGGCTCAGGCAGCATACCGAAGCGCCAAACCAGGAACGCCCACCCGAGACCCACGCAACCGAGGCTCAGGGCGTTGGTCGCCCATTCGACCGGACGGCCGTCGGTCAAGCACCAGCGGAAGGCACCCGCGCCGTACGCGAGCCCAAACGTCAGACCGGCGGCGGAGGCCGGCCCGTAGCTCCTTTTTAGAAACAGGAACGGAACCAAAACCGGGATCAACGCAACCCACGCCACTGGGGCGGCCGCGGCGCTTTCCAAGCTGACGCAAACCAAGACGGCACTGAGCAGCCCGCCCAAGGCGGCCAGAAACGCGCGAAGCATGGTTAAACGGCGCGCGCTTCGAGGAGCGCGCGCCACGCCAGCAAAGCCACCCACGGCCAGTCCGCAACCGCGAACCGCTGCGGCAGAAAGGGGGAAGCCGCCGCGAACAAGATGAGCGCCCCGCCCGTCACCCCGAAAAAGGGACGGACGAAACGGGGGGGCCGGGCCGGTCGCAGCCAGAGGGCCGCGCCGCCGACCAAGTCCAACGGACAAAGCCAGCAGAGATTCCAGTTTCCGTGGCAGACCGAGTAACGCGTGTAGAGGGAGAACGCCGCGACGAAAGTGCCGATCGCGCCGGCCAAAATGAAGAGTGAGGCCGACAGCCGCGCCGAGTGGGCCCGGCCGCGGCACAGGTAGACACCCACCCAAACGACGGCGACCGCGACGAACACCGGCAACGGTTCCAACCAACGAATCGGTTGCGCGAGCGGCTGCGGTTCAAAGTACCGCACGGTGTCGGACACGAGCGGGTGGCCGTGGTAGCTGCCCGCGAGCACCGCCCGCTCCAGGTCGGCCGGCAGAAAGCAGGCGCCTCGGGCGTACACCGGCCGGTCCACGCCTGCACCCAGCAAAAGGTAAAGACCCCAACGCGTCCAAGGAATCCTCTGGAGGTAAGGGTCGAGCATGCCGCGGAAGGTCTGGCCTTCCGGCACGCTCGCTGC
Organism: uncultured Chthoniobacterales bacterium; assembly: GCA_964252355.1. GTDB lineage: Bacteria > Verrucomicrobiota > Verrucomicrobiia > Chthoniobacterales > JAFAMB01 > CAXUNV01. Next base: position 10,355 of record CAXUNV010000080.1, read on the forward strand.
GAGCGGCTGCAGCGTAAGCCGCTCGAACAGGTCGCGGATGCGGGTCGAACAGTTGTCGAGCAGGAAATCGTAGAGGTAGCCGCGGTTCTCCGGGGCGAGGTTCCGCTCCAAGGCGTCGAACAACGTTTGCCGGCCCCCCGGACCGAGATCCAGGACCCGTTCGGTGACGCCTTGGCCCAGTTCACCGCGCTCGTCCATCTCGGCCAACGCCGGCCCGACGGACAACAGGTAGAGCAGATCGCCCTTGGCAAACTTGAGGTAGAAGTTCGGCGTCTCGAAATCGAACGTGCCGTAATTGTACAGTCGATCAAACCCAAGCGCATCGTCGCGGATCCGCACCGCGCTGTGGCCGAAAGCGGTGTAAAGCTCGTCTCCTGGCGTGTAGGTAACCAACGAGGCGACCGCTTCTGGGGACAGCCGGGGTGCGGAACCTGCCGTCGCCTCGGGGGTTTGCGCAGGCAGGGCCACGGCGCTCACCAAGAAGCCCAAAACGGAGGCGGCAAACCCTAGGGACAACGCCCGCCGCGACTTGGTGAGGGCACGCGCGCGCGCGTGGTGCGGGCCAGTCCCGGCCCGCCCCGTCGACCGCCTCAACCGACACGCCTTTCCGCGTCGGCCTGCAGGGCTTGCCACAAGCGGTCCAGGGCCTCCGCCAGTTCGGTCTTGGCGGCGGGCAGCGTCGCCGCCGTCAGCCCTTCGCGCTTGCCGAACAGGTAGAACTTGACCTTCGGCTCCGTCCCCGAAGGTCGGACGTTCACCCTGCACCCATCCTCCAAATGGATGGCCAACATGTTCTCCGGCGGCAACAGGTCCCCTTCGACGTCGCGGACGTCACCACCGCTGAAATCCTGCGTGCGTCCGACGCGCACGCCGGCCAATTCGGTCGGGGAAGCCGCTTTGTACGATTCCACCAAACGCTTGATTTTTGCCGCGCCCTCCGCGCCTTCAAACACCAGGAAATTACTCTTCTCTAGGTAAAAACCGTGCCGGAGGTAAATGCGGTCGAGCAAAAGGTCCAAGGTGAGCCCCTGTGATTTCGCGTAGGCGGCCACTTCGGCGAACATCACCACGGCCCCGTTCGCGTCTTTGTCCCGCACGAAGTCCGCCCCGCTGTACCCGTAGCTTTCCTCGCCGCCGAAGACGAAGAAACTGGAGTGCTCCAGCCGTAGCCGGCGCGTCTCCTCCTCCGTCAACGACCGGTATTGCAGCCGCGCCAACTCGGGCAAGGCGGCCTCGTACTTCTCCAACTTCTGTCCGATGTATTTGAAACCAGTCAACGTTTCGACGCAACGCAACCCCTCGGCTGCGGCCATGGCCTTCTGCAAATCGGTGGTCACGAGGGTCTTGATGATCACGGCGCGTGCGGCGTTCTCCGGGGTTAAGACGCCCAACTCCTTGAAGGTGCGGATCCGGTAATCGGCGATGAGCGAGCCGATCTGGTTGCCGGAGAGCAGGCGCAACGCCCCCGTCGCGTCGCGGACGGCCACGCCCATGCGGTCAGCGTCGGGATCGGTCGCCAGCACCAACTCAGCGCCCGTCTTCTCGGCCAAGCCGATCGCGAGCTTCAGGGCATCGGCGTTTTCCGGGTTGGGCGACGCCACGGTGGGAAAGCTGCCGTCCGGCTTTTCCTGTTCGGGCACGGTGCGCACGGCGAAGCCAAACCCGCGCAGGACCGGCACGGAGATGGTGGCGCCGGTGCCATGGATCGGGGTGAAGACGACCGGCACGTCGCGCAGGGAAGCGATGAGCTCAGGTCGCAGCAGCAGGGTTTGCAGCCGTGCGGAGTACGCTTGGTCGAGTTCGCGCCCCAACCGCACCAGGGTCCCGCGCGCCTTGCCCATCACCGGGTCGTAGGTCTCCTTGGCCACGGCGTCGACCTCGCGGATGATGCCTGAGGCGTGCGGTTCGACCACTTGGGCGCCGTCGGCAAAATAGACCTTATAACCATTGTCGTGCGGCGGGTTGTGGCTCGCGGTGATGACGATCCCGGCGCTCGCGTTGGTGTGACGCACGGCGAACGAGAGCTCGGGCGTGGAGCGCGGCGCCTCGAAGAGGTAGACGTCGCAACCGTTCTCGCAGGCGACGGTCGCGGCGTACTCGGCAAAGGCGCGGGAAAAATGGCGCGTGTCGTGGGCGATGGCCACGCTCGGTCGCGATCCCGGGATGGTGGCTTCCAGGTGCGCGCGCAGGTACCGCACGAGCCCTTGGGTGGCACGGCTCACGTTGTAGAAATTCATGGCGTTCGTGCCGACGCAGGGCAACTGCGGGCAGGCGGCCGGGGGCGCTTCGCCGCGTTCGGCGGCGGTCACCACCTTGCCGATCGTGCGTCCGCGCC
>CAXUNV010000081.1:0-11384 GCA_964252355.1 uncultured Chthoniobacterales bacterium
GTCCGGGTCGGAACCCAATCGGCAGCGGTCGATGACGCGTTGCGCGAAGCCCAAACGTTCGTGGAACTCGGCGCCGACGCCATCGAGGTCGTCAGCCATGCCACCCAAACCGCTAGACCATCCGCTGGTGCGGCCGACCAATCCCGCGGTCTGGTGCCGTTCGTGCGCCGCTTCGCCGAGACCCACGCCGGCATCACCCCGGTCGACGGGGAAGCGGTTTTCCCACCGCTGTTGTCGGTCCGTACCGAACGGCTGAACGTCGCCCAGGAAGTGCTGGCGGTCGGTGGAGACCTGTTGAACGGCAGCGGCGGACTTTCGACGGCCGACGGGGCCGCGGTGGCGGCCCGGTTCGGGGCAGCCCTGGTCGTCACGCCGGCGTCGGGCCGACGGGGAGAGCGGCTGCGGGCTGCACAGGACATCGTGCGGGTGTTGGGTGACGGTCTCGAAGCCGCCATTCGTCAAGCCACCGGCGCGGGCTTGGCGCACGATGCCCTGGTCTTAGATCCCGGCTTCGATGGCGCCACGCCCGCGGGCGAGGATCTCCTAATCCTCCGCGAACTCGGCGCACTGCACCGTTTCGAGCGACCTCTGTTGGTCGGCGTTCCTCGGTGGCCAGCCGCCGCGGATCTGGCTGACGGCGACGCGCCGGACACCGTGGCGTGCGTCGTCGCTGCGGTGTTACGCGGGGCGGCCATCGTCCGAGTGCGCCACGTCCGACCCGCGTCGCAGACCGTCCGGGTCATCTGGCAAACGGTGGCGGACCGCGCACCGGCAAGCACCTGACGATCTTTTAGCTGCCACGGCCAGGCTGGGATCCGGCGCGTGCCACTGAGACCATGGCGCCGCTGGCAAAGACGGCGACGAGCAACGGCAGCACGTACCGGGGCATCGAGTAGACGCAGACGCAATTGGCCGCATACGTGACGAAGCCAACGGCAAAGGTCGTCATGCCGACCAACCCCGGCTCAGGGGGCAAGCTCCGGAGGCGCGAGCGCAGCAGACCAACGCCCAAAAAGAGGGCACTCCAGGCCCCGATCGGCAGAAAGCGCCAGTGGCGGATAAAATTGTCGTGAAACGCCCGGTCCAACGTTGCGCGCACGCTCGCCTGCTGAAACATGGGTAAATCGCTGACACCCGCCCAGAGTCGGGGTCGCTCAGCAATCAAGGGGAGTGAGTCGAACGTCGACTTGGCTCCGGTCAAGGCAATGCCCTGATCGTTGGTTGGGTAAAAGCCTTTGCCCACGTCCATCAAGATCAGCGTGAGCAAGCGGCGGTCGTACGTCTGGTAGTAGGCCTTCACGGCATCGAGCACGATCCGGTCCCGTTCGACTCCCAGGTTCTCGCCGGAAAGACCCCTCCTGGCGAGTGCCTCTTCGACCAATTTGCCGGTGCCAAGCTGGTAGGTGCCGACCGTCGCCAAAGCCTCGATCGCCCGCCCTGTGTCTTCCGCGCGTTGCGGGTCGGTCTCGCGGACTTGGGACAGAGCCCGTTGCGCAACCCGGCGCCGTTCAGCCGGGGGCAAACGGTCCAGGAAACTTCCGATCCGATCGCTCAACGTACTTCCCATGGTCGACCTCACCACCACGCCAAAATGCTGGCAGAGCCGGGTCACCACCAACTGCTCGGCGCCCAAAACGGCACCGCCCAAAACGGCGGCGATGGCGGCAATGGCCAAGGCCTGCCGTGCGGGCGAAGCCGGCCCTGGCCCGGCAACGCGCCGCCGGTGAGCGGCGAGCAGCGCGGCCGTGACCGGGAGCCAACCGAGCAGCAAGATGCAGACGTGGCGAGAGCCGATGCTCCCGAACAGGGCGAGCGTGTAGACCGTCAGGGTCGGCCACGACACCCGGAAGAAGAGCAAGCGCAACCCGGCGCCGAAAACGGCGAACCAAGTGATCGGAACCATGACCTCCGTACCCAGCGTGTGCGCGAAGGCGTAGAAGCTGGCGACCGACGCCAACCCCACGGTCGCCGCTCCCCGGCCCGCGTCGGCTGCGGGCAAGCTGAACGCGAAATAGCGCAGGGCCGCCCAGAGCAGGGCGTGTTGGCACGCCGCCAACGCGTAGACCGCCGCCAAGGAGGGGTGTTGGGGCGAGAACACGCCCGGGGTGGACCCAAGCAACAGCGTGTCCGTGATCCAGAAGGGCACGCGGCCAAGCACGCCGTAAAGCGGCGGGAAATGCAGGAGGTTGTCGGCGCTGAAGGGCAGCACCAGCGAGTTGAGCGAGTCGGCATCCTTCCAGAAAGGCAGGTACCTGCAGAACATCCAGAGCGACGGCAAGATCAACACCGGCAGGGGGTGACGCCCGATGATCCCGAGCACCCTCGCGCCCACGTTCAACCCGTGCGCCCATCGGCTTTGCCAGCGTGCTGGCGTGGCTTTGCGGCCAGTTTCGCCACGCGGTCGGGTGAGCAGCCCGCTTTCCCCGTTCCCCGCGCCAGGATCCTGCGCCCGCCTACCCTTGTTGGTCATCTCCCGGTTATCCTCCGTCACGCGCGCAGCGCCCGCCACGCCGCGTGCTCGCGAACCTGCGCCAGGGCCGATTGCAGCAGCGTCTTGCCAGGCTCCATCCGGTGCCAGGGAGACGCCCCGCTCGGGTGCGGCAACGGCACCAAGTCGAACCGGTGCCCCCAACGTTCAGCGACGACCACCCGTCCGATGAGGTCGTTGAGCGGCGGTACCGGCTTCAGAAATTGGGCGATGGCCAATTTGCCCACCGCCAGGACCAACGCCGGCCTCAGCAGCTCAAATTCGGCCCGCATCCAACCCGAACAATTGTCGACCTCCTCACGGTTGGGCACGCGGTCACCCCCTTGGGGAACCCGCCCGGGAAAGCAGCGGCAGACCGCGGCCATGTAAACCGTGCGCCGGAACGTCTCCTCATCCACCCCCAACGCGCGTTCAAACCAGCCAAACATCGTCTTCCCTGCGGTCCAGGCAAAAGGTCGTCTGGCCAGAGGTTCTTTGATCCCCGGGGCTTGCCCGACCAACATCACTTGGCTCAACACGGGCCCGCCCGAAACAGGCGTCGAGCGCATCAAGGGGCAGCGCCGGCACTCGGCGAGCGCGCGCACGTGGGCATCGAGGGCTTGCTGCAGTTGGGATGGACCGTGGGAGGTTTGCGGGGTGGTCACAGGCGTCGTGGTCGTTTCGCGCGGCACGGGCCCACCGCGCCGGTCAAGGGCGGCGACGGCCCCGCGCGCACTGGGCGTCCCGCCCGTGCCGGGTTGCCCGGCGCGGCGGACGTCGGCTTCTTGTTAGTTGAGGAACAAGGACTTGCGCGACCTTCAGAGCAAGGCCTAACATGCCAGTCCATCCATGCCCGGAAACGACCCCTTGGAACTTAAGGACATCAAAGCCATCATCGATTTGATGAGAAAAAACGACTTGGCCGTCTTCAGGCTCGAGAAGGAGGGTTTCAAACTCGAGTTGGAGATGGATCGCAAAGTCGCCCCGGTGGTGGCGTCGCCTGCGGCCCCGACCGTCGTCACCCCGGTCGTGGTGCCGCCGGCCACCGAAGGGTCGGCGGCGCCGACCCCGGCGTTGAAGGAGATTGCGTCGCCCATGGTGGGCACGTTCTACCGGTCGCCTTCCCCAGAATCCGCCCCTTACGCAACGGTTGGCCAGGAGGTCACGGAAGATTCGGTCGTCTGCATCATCGAGGCCATGAAAGTGATGAACGAAATCAAGGCCGAAGTCCGCGGCGTCATCGCCGAAGTGCTCATCGAGAACGGCACCCCCGTCCAGTTCGGGCAACCCCTGTTCCGGGTAAGATAGACCGTGTTCAGTAAGATCCTCATCGCCAACCGCGGCGAGATTGCGCTGCGCATCATCCGGGCGTGCAAGGAGCTGGGGGTAGCCACGGTAGCAGTCTACTCCGAGGCCGACGTCGACTCGCTGCACGTCCAACTCGCGGATGAGGCGGTCTGCATCGGCCGCGCCCCGAGTGCGGAAAGCTACCTCAAGATCGATCGCATCATCAGCGCCGCCGAGATCACCGACGTCGACGCCATCCACCCCGGGTACGGTTTCTTGGCGGAGAACGCGCACTTTGCCGAGGTCTGCGCCAGCTGCAACATCCGCTTCATCGGCCCGTCGCCTTCGGCGATCCGGACCATGGGCGACAAGAATGCGGCGCGCGAGCAGGCCATGCGCGTCGGCGTGCCCGTCTCCCCCGGCAGCGACGGCGTCGTGGCGACCGAGGGCGAAGCGCTGCGCGTCGCCAAGAAGGTCGGCTACCCGGTCATGGTCAAGGCGATCGCCGGCGGCGGCGGCCGCGGGATGCGCCCGGCGCACAACGAGGTCAGCTTGGTCCAAAGTTTTCACGCGGCCCGCGCGGAAGCTGAAAAGGCGTTCGGCAACGGCGGCGTTTATTTGGAGAAATTGATCGACCGGCCGCACCACATCGAGTTCCAGGTCGTCGGTGACCGGCACGGCCGCATCATCCACCTGGGCGAACGCGACTGCTCCATCCAGCGCCGGCACCAAAAGATCGTCGAGGAATGCCCGTCACCCCTCATGACCCCGGAACTCCGCGAAGCGATGGGCCAAGCGTCGATCAAGTTGGCCGAATCCGTGGGCTATGAAAACGCCGGGACCCTCGAGTACTTGGTGGATCGGGACGGCAATTTCTATTTCATGGAGATGAACACCCGCATCCAAGTCGAGCATCCCGTCACCGAGGAGGTGTACGGCTGCGATTTGGTCAAGGAGCAGATCCTGGTCGCCTCCGGCGAACCCCTTTCCGAGCACGTGGCCATGGCCCGACCGCGCAGTCACGCGATCGAGTGCCGCATCAACGCCGAGGATCCGGCCAACGGTTTCCAACCCTCACCCGGCATCATCGACCTTTACTACGCCCCGGGTGGCCGGGGTGTGCGGGTCGATTCCCACGCGTACGCGAAATACACCATCCCGCCCAACTACGATTCGATGATCGCCAAATTGATCACGTCGGGTTCCACGCGGACCTCGGCGATCCGTCGGATGTCCCGGGCCTTAAACGAGTACCTGATCACGGGCATCAAAACCACCATCCCGTTCCAGATTCAGATCATGCGGGACCGGGATTTCCAAGCTGGCAACTTCGACACGGGTTTTGTGGAACGGCTGATGACGCCCCGCCCAAGGTCGGGGTGAGGGATTGCCAAAATGCGCAAGACCGCGCGTGAATGCCCAAGAGGCTTGCTTGTCCTTGGTCCCTCGTTTCTGGTTTTTCAACTCCGCGCTGGCAGGGGAATAGGCGGATCTCGCGGGTGACCCGGTGGGGCGAAACCCGGCCCGCCAAACCCGGCCGCATCGCCAAGCGAGGTCTGCGGGGCGGTTTGAGCCGGCGTGAACCACCCTGGTGGCCCACCTCACCCTGGCTCCGGCCCGGCGATCCGGCGCTCCGCGCATGGCGAATGGCAAATGGCAAACGCCAAAGAAAAACCCGAGCCTCCATCTTACTGACCAGAAACCAGAGACAAGAGGCCAGGGACCCGCAACCACCTTGGGCCATCTTGCGCAACCTCGGCGATCATGCGCAATTGGGGGCGCTGTGAAATCGCTCGAGGACTGCCTGCTCTACGCCATCGTCGACCTCGGTTACGTCAAGCCCGCCAGGGCCGGCGACGTGACGGCACAGCTAGTCGAAGGCGGCGCGGACCTCATCCAACTCCGCGCCAAAGGCGTGCCGAAAAAGACGGTCGCAGCGCTGGCGCGGGAACTGCACGACGTCACCGCGCGGGCCGGCGTGCCGTTGATCCTCAACGATCATCCAGAACTCTTGGCCGAAGTGGAGGCAGAAGGCTGTCACGTGGGCCAAGACGACGCCACCGTGGACGGGGCGCGGCGCCTGGCGGGACGCGCTTGCCTGGTTGGCAAATCCACGCACTCACTCGCCCAAGCCGCAAAGGCGTTTGCAGAAGGCGCCGATTACCTTGGGTTTGGTCCTCTGTACGCCACGCCCACCAAGCCGGACGCCCCGGCGATCGGTTTGGCTGGTCTCCCGGCGGTGCACGCCGCCGTCCAAGTGCCCATCTTCGGCATCGGCGGGGTGAAGTTGTCCAACCTGGAAGAAGTTCTCAACGCGGGCGCCCGGCGCGTTTGCGTCGTCTCAGACCTCCTGCAAGCGCCCAACGTCTTTGAGAAGGCGCGCAGCCTTAAAGCCATCCTGCGCGGTGCCGCCACCGGCCTCTGAACGCGAGCCGCCCTTTTCCCTCATGAAGACCCCAAGCCCCGTGTTGATCGTCGGCTCCGTCGCGCTCGACAGCATCAAAACCCCGACCGAAGAACGTTTGGACCTGCTGGGCGGCGCCGCTTCCTACGCTTCCCTCAGCGCCAGTTACTTTGCCCCGGTCAACTTGGTCGGCATCGTCGGCACTGACTTCCCGCAGGCGCACCTCGAGTTGTTCAAATCGCGCCCCATCGACTTGGCGGGTTTGCAGGTCGTCGAAGGCAAGACTTTCCGGTGGACGGGCGAGTACGAGGCGGACATGAACAAGCGCCAGACGCTGCACGTGGAGCTGAACGTGTTCGAGACGTTCCGCCCGCGCCTTCCCCTCAATTACCGGCGCACGCCGACCGTGCTGCTCGGCAACATCCACCCCGAGTTGCAGGCCCACGTCTTAGACCAAGTCGAGAGCCCGCGTTTCGTCGTGGCAGACACCATGGACCTCTGGATCATGACGACCCGGCCCGAACTGCTGGCTTTGCTGCCGCGCGTCGATCTGCTCGTGCTGAATGATTCCGAGGCCCGCCAACTTACCGGCGAGGAAAACCTCATCCGGGCCGCGCGCGCCATCATCGAGCTTGGGCCGAAGTACGTCGCCGTGAAAAAAGGCGAGCACGGCTGCATCTTGCTTTCGCGAGACGACTTCTTTACCTGCGGGGCGTTCCCTTTGGAAACCGTGCAAGACCCGACGGGTGCCGGCGATACGTTTGCCGGAGGTTTGGTGGGTCACCTAGCCAGCCGCAGTGGGGAGACCGTCGCCTTTGCCGACCTGAAGCGCGCCGTCGTGCACGGCAGCCTGATGGCGAGTTTTTGCGTCGAAAGCTTCAGCGTCGACCGCGTGGCAGGGTTGTCCGAGCACGACATCGCCCAGCGTCACGACAGGTTCGTGGCGATGAGTCACTTTGCGTAGGGCGGGCACCAGAACCCGGGAGGGCGTTCTGGCCGGTCGACCCTCGGTCGAGAGCTTGACCTCGCTGCGCCACTGGCTGGCGACGCGCTCCGTCGGTGCATCGGGTGGTTGACCCCGGCGCAAAAAAAAACCACCCGCGCGTGGCGCGACAACCAACCGGAGAGACGCGGGCCGACCATGATCTTCGACGACGCTACGACGGCCGAGGTGCCCGAGCTGACGCGGCTCGTCAACGCTGCCTATCGAGACCCTGGGGGGACCCCCGGGTGGACGGACGAGCGCCATCTGCTGGCGGGTCCGCGGATCGACGAGGAGACGCTGCGGACCGACCTCGCGACCGGCCGCGTGCTGACCTTGCGCCTCACGGGCGGTGGTCCAATCGTCGCCTGCGTGCACTTGGACCGAGCCGACGACGACACTTGGTACCTATCCTCCGTCGCGGTTGATCCCGAACGCCAGGCAAGCGGCCTAGGCACCGCGTTGCTGGCCGAGGTGGAACGTCAGGCCCGCCTCGCGGGTGCGCCCCGGCTCCAGATGACGGTGATCCAGCTTCGGGACACCCTGATCGCTTGGTACGAGCGCTGCGGCTACCGCCGCACCGGCGCGACCGTACCTTTCCCCTACGACGACCCGAGCGTCGGTCGCCCTTTGCGGGACGACCTTGTGCTGGTGGTGCTCGAGAAGGAACTGACGCCCGCTTAGGTCAGCCGGCCGTCCCGGCCCTTTGTCATTTGCCATTTGGCCTGCTTCAGAGCGTGGCCAAGGCGTCCAGCGTTCGCCCGACCTCCTCGGGGGTGTTGTAATGGACAAAGCCGAGCCGGATCACGCCGCCATCCTCAGCTAACTCGAGGCGGTCGATCAGGTCCACCGCATAGAAGTGTCCTGACCAGACAAACATGCCCGCGTCCGCCAGCCGCCGCGCCGCCTGCGCGGGCGGCACCCCTTGCACGCGCAAGGCAAAGGTCGGCGTGCGCCAAGCCGTCGCGTTGGGGTCGTCAATCCCAAAAATTTCGACGCGGTGCTGCCGTCCCACGCCGGACAAAAAAGCCTCGCTCAGTCCGGCTTCGTGCCGTTGGATGATTCCCAGGGCGTTGCGCAACCCGCGTTGGCCGTTCGTGCGGTAACCCAATTCGTCCAGGTAGTTGAAGGCCGCACCCAAACCGGCGATCGCCTCAAAGCTCTGGGTTCCCGTTTCCCATTTGCCCGGTGGTCCCGCCGGCGCTGGGCGCACCTTGGGAGCGATCAACCCCTCCATGAGTTCGCGGCGACCCCAAAGCAGCCCCAGGTGCGGTCCGAAAAACTTGTAAGCGGAACAGGCGAGGTAATCGCAGCCTAAGCCACCGACGTCGATCGGGAGGTGCGGAGCGCCATGCACGGCGTCCACAAAGACCTGCGCGCCGGACCCGTGCGCCAGCCGGCAGACGCTCGCCACGTCCACCAGCGAACCTGTGGCGTTGGACGCCAGGGTGACGGCAACGAGGCGCGTGCGTTCGTTCAACAACGGGGCCAAGTCGTCCGGGTGGAGCGTACAAGCATCCGCACGCAGCTCCCAGGTACGGACGGTCGCCCGCGCCTCCGCGGCCGCCCATCGCCACGGGGCGACGTTGGCGTCGTGGTCCAGCGAGGTGACGACCACCTCGTCGCCGGGCGACCAAGTGCGCGCCAAGGCCCGGCTTAAGTGGAACGTCAGGCTCGTCATGTTTTGGCCGAAAGAGACCTCTTCCGGCGCGGCGGCCCCCAAGAACTCCGCAGCTTGCGCGCGCACCGCGTCCACGGTCTCGACCGTGTGCCGACTGGTCACGAAAGCCCCGCCGAGGTTGGCGTTGCTCTTGCGGTAATATTCCGACACCGCACGGATCACCCCTTCCGGCACTTGGGTGCCTCCCGGTCCGTCGAGGAACACCGCCGGTTGGCCGTTGATGCTGAGTTGCAGGGCGGGAAATTGGGCGCGGGCCCACTCAAGGGGAAACGCAAGCATGGATGGTACAACGTGGTTAAGGCGGGCCGGCACTTTCCAGGAGCCTGCCCGGTTCCAATGGAGGGTGCGTCGAAAAAGTCCAAATGGCAAAGGGCAAAGGAGAGGCCCGCGCCGGCGGCGCTGGGCGATGGTCCCGGTTTAGGTTTCAACGTTGACCTCTGACGGACGTTGCGAACGGGACGGGCGCCGCCACGGGTCCCGCCTTTCGGGCTTTGCCATCTGGCCTGCTTTCAGCCGATGAGTTCCCGCATTTTCGCGAAGTGCGAACGGGCCGTTCCCTCGCTCGCCGGCGCGTTCGCCACGGCGTGGAAGCTCACCCGGTCCACGAAACGCTCGTCGATCTCCTTCAAAAACGAACTCGGGGTGCACGGACTGGCGCTGCCGTAACGCATCCGGGCGTCGCAATGCGTGATCGTGAGCGTCTGCCGGGCGCGGGTCATGCCGACATACAGCAACCGGCGCTCCTCGTCCAAGGCCCCTTCCAGTTTCGAACGGTCGTGCGGCAGGATGCCTTCCTCCAGCCCGACCAAAAACACGTGCGGAAATTCCAAGCCTTTGGCCGCGTGAAACGTGATGAGCGTCACCCCGTCGCGGCCGTCAGCCTTGTCTTCCTCGCGCTCGTGGTTTAGCGCCGTTTCCGAGAGAAAGCCGGCCAAGCCGTCCGTGGAACGTCGCCCGTACTCCCCGAGCGTCCGCACCATTTCCCGCAAGTTTTCCTCCCGCGCCAACGCCTCCTCCGGGGTTTTGCAGGTGCGCCGCAGGTCGTCAAAGTAAGAGACTTCGTCCAACAGCTTCTGCGCCACCGCCGCGAGGTCGGCCAACGGCTCGTGCGCCGCGGTTTCATACCCGTCCAACAGCCGGACAAATCCCTCGACCGCGCCACGGGTCCGGGTGGAGAGCGCGTCCAAAAACGTTGGGCTCTGCAGCGCCTCGAACACGCTCGTCTGCGCCTGCCGGCTCTCCTCGATCGCCAACTGGATGCTCGTGTCGCCGATGCCGCGCGCCGGCGTGTTGACGATCCGGAGCAGGTTCACGTCGTCCTGCGGGTTATGGAGACAGGTCAGGTACGCCAAAAAATCCTTCACTTCCCGGCGTTCGTAAAAGCTTTTCCCCCCGATGAGCCGGTACGGGATCTGCAGTCGGCGCAGCCCCTCTTCCAAGACCCGGGATTGGGCGTTCATCCGGAAGATGACGGCAAAATCCGACCACTTGCCGCCGTCGAGTTGCTGGCGTTTCTGCAATTCCGCCAGCACGAACGTCGCCTCTTCACGGTCGTTGGGCACCCCGATCACCCGCACTTTCTCGCCGTCGCCGTTCTCGCTCCAGAGCGCCTTGGGCCGCCGTCGCGGGTTGCGTCGGATGATGCTGTTGGCTGCTCCCAGGATGGCGTTGGTGCTACGGTAGTTCTGCTCCAGCTTCACCACCCGGGGTCCGGGGAAGTGCTGTTCGAATTCCAGGATGTTGGCGATCTCCGCCCCGCGCCACCCGTAAATGGATTGGTCGTCGTCGCCGACGACGCAAACGTTGCGGTGCTCGCCCCCCAGCTGCCGCACCAACTCCAATTGCAGGCGGTTGGTGTCCTGAAACTCGTCGACCATCACGTGGCGGTACTTGGCCCGCCAACGCGACAAGACGTCGGGATGCTCGTCCAACAACCGCACCGTGAGCAGCAGCAGGTCGTCGAAGTCCAAAGCGTTGAGGTTTTTGAGTTCTTCTTGGTACCGGTGGAACACCGCGGCGGCGAGGTCACCACCCGCGCTCTCCGCCGTTTTAATTTTCCAGTGCTGGTTTTTGGCTTTGCTGATGAAGAGCTTGGCCAAGTTCGGCTCAAGCTTCTCATCCCGCGCCGAGAGCCGGTGGACGATCTTCTTGATCAACCCGAGTTGGTCGCCGTCGTCGTAGATGGTGAAATTCGTCTTGTAACCGAGCGCGCCGATGTCCTGGCGCAGGATCCGCACGCAGAGCGCGTGGAAGGTGCAGATCGTCAACTTTTTGGCCTGGGCGCGCTCGACGTTGGCGGCGACGCGTTCGCGCATTTCGTTGGCGGCCTTGTTGGTGAAGGTCACCGCCAGGATGCGGTCCGGCGACACGCCTTCGGCCAGCAGGTAGCCGATCCGCATGGTGATGACACGGGTCTTGCCCGTGCCGGCACCGGCCAAGATCAAAACCGGACCCTCAACCGTTTTGACCGCCTCAGCCTGCTGCGGGTTGAGGTCGAAAAGCCGGACCATGCGCGTGGGATATAAGCCACGGGACGCGCAAAAGGAAAGGGCCGGTTTGCGGT
>CAXUNV010000081.1:11394-11763 GCA_964252355.1 uncultured Chthoniobacterales bacterium
CCCGGGGGGGTGGGGGGGGGGCGGGGGGGGTCCCCGCCCCCCCCGCGACGGTCATGCGTTGGCCGGATGGAGCTTTGGCGCGTTACGCCGGGATTGTCTGCCGCAACCGCACGAGGGCCGGGTGAAAAATGGATCTGGGCCGGCCCCAGGGGGGCTGGGTTGTGCGCGTTGAGCTCCACGCCTCTGGGATCGGGACGGAGGCCAGTTTCGAGAGAGGTGGTTTGGGGGCTTTTCGTCGAGGATCGGGGCGTTGGCGGCGCGGCACCCCCTGAGGTGTCTTCGATTTTGCGGACGGGGGTGATAAGCTGGAGCACCCCCGATGAACCAGCCCGAGGGCAAATTCAGCCGCCGCGACGACGAGGACTTCAA
>CAXUNV010000081.1:11773-12459 GCA_964252355.1 uncultured Chthoniobacterales bacterium
GCTGTCGCTTCCGGCCCGCGCGGCGGCGTCCGGAGCCGGGGCCGGGGCGCATGGGCGCAGCCCCGCAGACGCTGGGTCACGGCGCCGGCTCGCCCGTTCCGGAACCGCGCAGCGGTGGAAGGACGCGGAGCCTGGGGTGCAACCCCAGGATTGGGCCCCCGCCCCCGCGCGCCAGCGCTGAAAGCGCGTGACGACAACAACATCAATCCCAGACGTACGCCTCTTCGAACGACACACCGTGTTTCCGCAGCAAGAGGCGATACTCCTCCTGAAACGTCCGGTGTCGATGATGCTCTTCCTGGCCTAAAATGTAATCGCGGGTCGCATCCAGGTTCGATCGGCTCACCGAGACACAACCGTAACCCCGCTGCCACGCAAATTCGGGGTTCACCTCCTGCTTCGCCCATTTTGAGGAAGCGGTTTTAAGGTCCTTTACGAGGTCTGCGACGCTCAAAACGCGGCAAAACTCGAAAAGTGAATGCGCGTGGTCCGCAACCCCACCGACGTTAAGCGGATTGCAACCCAACGATCGCAGCGTGCCGGCGAGGTAGGCGTGGGCGCGCGCCCGGGTTTCCGCGTCACCGAGGTACGCTTGTCGGTTCTTGGTGGAAAAGACCAGATGGAAATAGATGCCGGATCACGATTGGGCCACAAATAAACAACAACATGTTTTACCGTTGTTGTCA
>CAXUNV010000082.1:0-12391 GCA_964252355.1 uncultured Chthoniobacterales bacterium
CGAGCTTGCCGCCGTCCACGATCAGGTACTCATCCCGGATCGGCCGGCCCTCGATCCTGAAGACGCGGCGCTTCGGTTACGACGGCAAGGGTCAGGTGAAAATCACGGCAGACAACCGCGAGGAGGTCCTCGCGGGATTTTCCGGAACGGCCGTGCTCGAGGCGTTCGTGCCGTTCGAGCGTGAGTTGTCCGTCGTTTGCGCCCGCAACCAAACCGGGGAAACCCTCTCGTTCCCGGTCTCCGAAAATTGCCACCGGCGCCACATCCTCGACCACACCGTCGCTCCTGGACGTTTCCCTCCCGAAACGACGCGTGCGGCCGTCGCCCTGGCGGAGGCCATCGCGGACGACCTCGCGGTGGTGGGGGTGTTGGCGGTGGAATTTTTTCTCACGCGCGACGGTGGCTTGCTCGTCAATGAACTCGCGCCGCGACCGCATAACTCCGGCCATTGGACGTTTGACGCTTGCCTCACCAGCCAGTTCGAGCAACAGCTCCGGGCCGTCTGCGGCTTGCCGTTCGGAGCCACCGACCTCCTGAGCCCGGCCGTGATGGTCAACCTCCTCGGCGACCTCTGGACCGACGGGGTCATGCCCGATTGGCGGAGGCTGCTCGCGGAACCCCGCGCCAAGCTCCACCTCTACGGCAAACTCGAAGGCCGGCCCGGACGGAAAATGGGCCATTACTGCATCTTGGACCCCGACGTCGAAGCCGCCGCCGCCAAGGCGCTTCGTTTGCGAGATGAATTGGAACGCGCGCACCCTCTGGTACCTGCTCCTTAGCTTGTCCACGCTCACGGCGGGGCCGGTGGCTTGCCAGGACCGGCGACCCGCGGCGGCGGAGACGGCGTTCGGCTTGGCGACCGAGACGTTGCGGGTGGGGGGCGTCCCCCTGACGGTCGAAATCGCCGACACCCCTCAAAAGTCGGCGACGGGGTTGATGTTCCGCGACAGCTTACCGCCCGATCGCGGCATGATCTTCGTGTTCGACGAAACTCGCCGGGCGAACTTCTGGATGAAGAACACCCGCATCCCGCTGTCGATCGGCTTCCTTGACGCGTCTGGGCAACTGCTCGAAATCCGTGACATGCGCCCGTTCGACGAGACGCCGGTGGCCAGCCAATCCGACCGGGTGGCTTACGCCCTCGAGGTCAACCAGGGTTGGTTCTCGGCGCACCGCGTCTCGCCTGGCGCCCGCGTGGAGGGGCTAAAACGTCACTGATCGTCAAGCCATGGTGACCAAAGATCAAACCATCGCCTTGCTGGAATCGATCGCGCGCTTGCTCGAGCTCAAGGGCGACAACCCGTTCAAGATCCGCGCGTACACCAACGCGGCTCGCGCCTTGGAAACCTATTCTGGCAACTTGTCCGAAGCGGTGCGCACCGGCGCCATCCACGAAGTGGCCGGCATCGGCGAGGCTTTGGCCAAGAAGATCGTGGAGTACCACGAACGGGGTCGGTTGCAGTATTATGAAAAGCTGCGGGCCGAATTTCCGGAAGGGTTGTTCGAACTGTTTGAACTTCAGGGCTTGGGCGGCAAGAAGGTCAAAGCCTTGCACGACCGGTTGGGGATCGACGGCATCGCTTCCCTGGAGGCGGCCTGCAAAGACGGCCGCGTCGCCGAACTGCCCGGGTTCGGCACCCGGACAGCCCAAAACATTCTGAACGCCATCGAGGCGCGCCGGAGGCATTCTGGCCGGCATCTGCTTTCCGACGCCAGCGCCTTGTCAAACGAGGTCCTCGCCCATTTCGAAGGGCACCCGGAAGTTTCCCAAATCAGCGCGGCCGGGAGCCTGCGTCGCGCCAAGGAGACGATTGGCGACCTCGACTTCTTGGTCGCCACCAAAGCCCCGGTGGCCGTCATCGAACACTTTCTGGCCTACCCGCGCATCGAAGGGGTACTCGCCCGGGGTGACACCAAAGCCAGCGTGATCCTGGCCGGCGGCATCCAGGCCGATCTGCGCGTCGTCGCCAACGGCGAATTCCCGTTTGCGCTGGCTTACTTCACCGGCAGCAAAGAACACAACATCGTCATCCGCAACCGCGCGCTCCACAACGGGTGGACGCTCAACGAATACCGTCTCGCCCCTGACCCGGTCGGCAAGCGCGAAAGCCTGCCCATCCCTGAAGTGCACTCCGAAGCGGATCTCCACCGGGCTCTCGGGCTCGATTACATCCCGCCCGAACTCCGCGAGAACCTGGGCGAGATCGAAGCCGCCGCACGCCACGAGCTCCCGCGGTTGTTGGAGTGGACGAACCTGCGCGGCACGTTTCACTGCCACACCCACGCCAGCGACGGCCGGAACAGCCTCGAAGAGATGGCCGCGGCCGCCCGGGAACTCGGGCTTGAGTACCTCGGCATCGCTGACCACAGCAAAGCCTCGTTCCAGGCCAACGGCCTGGATGAAAGTCGTCTCCTCGCCCAAGTCGCCGCGATCCGCGACCTCAACCGGAGTTTCGGCGAGGAGTTCCGACTCTTTGCCGGGGTGGAGTGCGACATCCTCAAAGACGGGCGCCTCGATTTAGCCGATGAGATCTTGGCCCAACTCGATTACGTCGTCGCCAGCGTGCACGCGTCGTTCACCCTTTCGGAAAACGAGCAGACGGCGCGCATCGTGCGCGCCCTGGAAAATCCGCACGTGACGATGCTCGGCCACGCCACCGGGCGCCTGCTGCTGGGCCGAGAACCTTACGGAGTCGACCTCGACGAGGTCATCCGGGCCGCTGCGCGCACCGGCACGGCCATCGAATTGAACGCCAACCCGCGCCGCTTGGACCTGGATTGGCGTTATTGGAAAAAGGCCAAAGCTGAAGGGGTCCGCTGCGTGATCAACCCCGACGCACACTCCACCCGCGGCCTGCAAGACCTTTGGTTTGGCACCCTCATCGCCCGCAAAGGGTGGCTGACGCGGGCGGACGTTGTGAACTGCCAACCGCTCCCAAAGGTCGCGCCAATCCTAGCCGCGAAGAGGAAGGCCGCTGGTCTCTGACGAAGTAGCGCTGGCGTCCTCGCCTGCTTTGCCGACGCTTTCGGCGAAAGCCTTACCACACCCGGGCGGGCGCCACCGCCGACGAACTCACCCCTCACGCCGCGGGCAAGGTGAAGCA
Source organism: uncultured Chthoniobacterales bacterium (assembly GCA_964252355.1). Lineage (GTDB taxonomy): Bacteria > Verrucomicrobiota > Verrucomicrobiia > Chthoniobacterales > JAFAMB01 > CAXUNV01. The sequence continues at coordinate 3,105 of CAXUNV010000082.1, forward strand.
CGCCTCGGTGTAGGTCGCGCCATCGCTCAGCAGCTCCAGACGGCCAGTCGTCAACGCCAAGTAACCCTGAATCTTAAACAGTCCCAGGCCTAAGTTCTCCGGCGCCTTCTTGGTCGTGAAAAATGGTTCAAAGACCCGGCGCATCACCTCGCCATTGATCCCCACGCCGTCGTCCCGAAACGCCACCTGCCATCCTGCGTCGGCCGGCCGCAGCTCGCAGGTGACGGTTTGTGCCTGCGCCTCGCGCGCGTTGCGCACGACTTCTTGAAACGCGGCGCGCAATTGGCCGCGGTCGCCCCGCACCAAAGCTTGCTCCGAGAGTTTGACGGTCGTGGCGGGCGGTTCCGGATCGTCGGCCAGGGCCGCCAAAAGTGGGACCACGTCCACCGTTTCCACCTGTAACTTCGGCGTTCTCGTCACGATGACCGCCTCGTCCAAGTAGCGCGACACCAGCTGCGTCGCCTGCGACATCTGCTCGACGGGATCCCGAACCGAGCGGCTCAGCTTGGGCTGCAGCAGCAGCAATCCCGTGTGGCCCGACAGCACGGTGATGACGTTGTTCAGCTTGTGAACCAAGCCGGTCAACAACCGGGCGTACTGCTGTGGCGGAAAATGAGCCGGCACAAGCGAGTCGTGTCCCGGCATCTCCAAAGAGGCAGCGGAAAAGGCTTTGCGATCGTCGGTGAAATCAGGGTCCATGGTGCCTCTCGGAAGGTCTTGCCAACGGGTCCGCCCACGCAGTCGTGATTGGCACCATTCCTTCGCGCGGAGGTCCAAATCTGGTTCACTCTAAACGTGCTGACACCGCCGCACGGATGCCTTCGGGATCCCACCTTTGGTACCACCGTTCGAACCGCCCCAACACCTCCGCCGCCAAAGCCCCGCGCGAGGGGAGCGGCCGGCGGACGTGGCGGGCCGCCCAGGTGGTGCGTACCCCGGGCACATCCGGTGCCGATCCCACGTTCAGGCCGCACCCCAAGACCTGCCAGCCGCCCGCGGCATTCGTCTCCAGCAGGAACCCCGCCAGCTTGGCGCCGTCCACCCGCAGATCGTTCGGCCGTTTGATCCGGATGACCGGGCCGAGGAACCCCTCCAAGGTCTCGGCCGTGGCGACGGCTGCTGCCTGCACCAAGAGCGGGTGCGACGACCGGGGTAGGCCTGAACGCATCACGAAGGAAAACCAGAGGCCGGCGCCCGGCGGCGAGTGCCAGCGACGTCCGTACTGACCTCGGCCCGCCGTTTGCGTCTCTGCAAACACCGCGTACCCCTCGGGCGCGCCGTCGCGCGCGGCCCGGCATGCCAAGTCGTTGGTGGACGTGGTTTCTCGGTAGACGACCAGCGGTCGCCCGAAGGCACAGGTTTGGAGGTGGCTGGAAATGGCGTCCGGGTTCAGCCACGGCGGCTCGGCCTCGCACCAGATGGTGCCGTCCGCCTCGCGCAGATCCCAGCCGTCCGCGCGCAATTCGTCGAGCGCAGCGCGTATTTTGCGGGGGTCGCCACCCGGTCCGCCCCCGAGGTCCGCCAAGCGTAAGGATCGCTGTCCCGCAGCCAAAAGCTTGCGCAGGACTGTCAGCCGTTCCTTCCCCTCGGTCATCCCAACAACTCGAGCGAGAGGTCGACGGCTGGCGCCGAATGGGTCAGTTGGCCGACCGAGACGTAATCCACCCCGGTCTCGGCGATCGTCCGGACCGTCCCAAGGTTCACGCCGCCGCTCGCTTCGAACTTCAAACCCGGCCGGCGTAAGGCCACGCACGCGCGCATCTCGGCAGGGTCCATGTTGTCGAGCAAGATGACGTCGACCTCGGGCCACGTCGCGAAGCGCCGCACCTGCTCCGAGGTGTCCGCTTCCAGTTCTAGCCTCAGGTCCGGGCGTCGCGCCCGCAGTTCGCGCAACACCTCAACCAAGTCCGGTCCGGCCAAGAGGTGGTTGTCCTTCACCATCACCGCATCGTGCAACCCCAACCGGTGGTTGCGGCCGCCCCCGGCGCGCACCGCCGCTTTCTCCAGCAGGCGCAGACCCGGGGTGGTCTTGCGGGTGTCAAGGATGGTGGCACCCGTGCCCGCGACGGCCTCCACAAATCGGCGGGTCAACGTGGCGACCCCGGAAAGGCGCTGCAGGAAGTTGAGCGCCACCCGTTCCCCGGTCAGGATGGCGCGCGTGGCGCCCACCAGGGTCAAGATCGTGTCACCGGGTTGCAGAAAGGTCCCGTCCGCGGCGACGATTTCGATGCGCAACGACGGGTCGAGTCGGGCAAACACCGCCCGAGCGGTCTCCGTCCCAGCCACCACGGCCGCTTCTTTGGCGAAAATCCGCGCGACCGTCCGGTGTCCGTCCGGGATGAACGCCTGCGTGGTCAGATCACCATCGCCGACGTCTTCCGCCAGCGCCCGATCGATGAGGTCGTTTGCGCCCTGCACCGGACAGGTTAGCGCGGGTTGCAAGGACCGTGCAAGGGGAGCGCGGGCGTCCCGCCCGCAGAGCGATTTCCGCCACCGACGAAGCTTGGCGGGGCAAGGCGCCCAACGAGATGCTGCCGGGCGGCCCATGGGGTGAGGCATCGCCATGGGGTTGGTGGCCACCCGTGACGGGCGGGACGCCCGCGCTCCCCTTGAGAAGACGCGCAAGGGGAGCCTTGAGGCGGTCCCCGCCGGGCGGCCCGCACGTGGGGACGCAACCGTGGCTGGTGAGTCGCCCCGAACTTCCGCTTAGGCCAACCTCTTCAGGCTGCTGACCGGCGGAATGGACGCACCTTTAAACCTCTCCGCCTTGCCACTTCCGAGCCTCAGGGGGCGCGTAGAACCGGGCGAGATCCTCGACACGAACGGGTTTCCCGGTGAGGTGGTGAATCATCCCCGCGATCTCGGTCTCGGAGCGCCCGGCCTTGCGCAAGTCCTCGATTTCATCGCTGATCATGCCGATGAAGGCGGGGAGCGGAAACTCCTCCTCCGCAAGGCCTAAGGAGCGTCGCAGTTCCCGTTGCACCCGCACGGCTTCTTCCGCGGAAAACGTCTGGTTGGCTTCGAGATCGGACATGTCAAACCCTTGGCGCTATCGTCGGTTCACCGGCGCGTCGGCGCCGCGACCACAATCTGTCGGCCGCTGGTGTCGGCCGCAACCCTAAAGTAAACCGGAAGACGTGCGGGGGTGGGCGCTTTAGGCGCCAGTTGACGGCTCCAGCGACGCCGAGGTCCGCGCCCGTTTAAAGGGCACCCAGCCTTTAAAATAACTTATCAGAACAATGTTTTAGGTGTTGCTCAAATGAAATAACATCTGATAGAAGTGTTCGGAAATGAGCGCTCAATTTCTGCCAGCCCTTGCCTCGCACGCCGGCCGCACGCGCGCCCGGCTTTCCGCCTTTCGCCTTGCCTTGGTCTGCGCCCTCGCGCCCTCCGCGGCCCAAGCCCAAGCCGCCAACAACGGCTTGACCCAGTTCATCGACCCGCTGAAGTCGGGCCTCAACCTCATCATGGTGTTCGGCTTCATCGCCGGCTGCGTCATGGTGATGAGCGGATTTCTCAACGCCCGGCGCGACGAGAACTGGAAGATGAACGTCATCTACGGCATCGGCGTCGCCGGGGCGGTCGTCCTGATGAAAGCCCTTTTCGGCATCTTCGGCGGCAACGTCGCCAACACCGTCAACGGGTTCTGACGGCGTTAACCCTCCCTTTCTCCTGCGACCATGCACGACGGCTTGATCTTCACCGACACCCGGCCTCGGGCCAAGAGCACCGGACACGCCTTCGGTCTGGAGGGCAATCTCGGGATGCCCGTCATCGTCTCCGCGCTGGTTTCGGTCGGCCTGTTGACGCTCCTTTTTAGCTCGGCGGTGACCGTCGCCCTGCCGGCCCGCTTCCTCGTCGGGTTCGCGCCGGTTCTCTTGACCGCGACCTACGTCGTCGCCCTCCGTCGCGGCCGGCCGCCCCGGTACGACGTCGACCTGATTCGTTCCCTCGTGAACGGACCTGCCCTCCAACCCGCCCGGCGCCAACCGCTCCACCCGTACCTGCACCCATGATCGACGCCTTACGCGCCTTCCTGCCGGGTGCCGGGGCCGGCAAAACCGAGCCGACCCGCGTGAACCGGCGCGGCATGCCCAACGGCTTTTTCCTGAACGACTGCCTTTGGTTCGGCGACGGTGCGTCCCGCCGCACCGCGGCCGCGCGCGGCTTCAGCGTCGAGCCTGGGGAGATGGACGCCTTCAGCGTCCGCCAGCTCAACGATTTGCATGAGCGGCTCCGGATCCTGCTCGGCCTGCTTGGGCGCGAGCACACGCTCCAAGTGCAATGGACCCTCGACAGTGATTACCGTCAGGAACTCGCCGATTATCACCGTGAGACCCTTGAGCTGCGCCGGCGCGACCCCCTGCACGGCCAATTCGGCGTCCTCGTCCGGGCCGAGCGCTACGAGCGTTACCGCGCCGCCATGGAGGAGGGGCGCCTCCGTCGGGAGCGTCTCACCCTGTTCCTCTGCCGGGTTTTGGAGACGCAAGCGCCCCTGACTGGCCGTCGCGCCGTGGTGGAGTATTTCGACACTTTGTCGCGTCGCGAAGCGCTCGCGCTGCACGACCTGGGTGTCGGCACCCTCGCCCGCCTTTTTCCCGACTGTCTCGTCCGTGCGCTGGGCGACCGCGAACACTTCGCCTACTACCATCGTTTTCTGAACCCCGGATCCTCGTCCCCGGGCCTGGACCCGTTTGAGGGGTTCGATCCCGGGTTCTCGCTCCAGCAGAACTGCCTGCACGACGAAGGGGTGCGCCACGCCGGCGTGCCCGCTTCGTCGTTCACCTTGGGCGGTCATCACCACGCGCTCTTCGCCGTCCGCCAGTGGCCGCGCCGCACCTTTCCCGGGATCGTTTCGGCCCTCACCGGCATGGGTTTCCAAGAGTACGCCGTGACGATGAACGTCTACCCGAAATCGCTCGAGAAGGTCATTGAAACGGAGGAACGACACATCCAACGGCTGCAGATCGACGCCGCGTCCGAGCGCAAACAGAGCTTGGTCGCCGACTTCGAAGCCAAGCAGGAGAAGGTCAACGAACTGCAGCACGGGCGCGTGATTCCCTTGGATTGTCTTTACGTCGTCCGCCTCTGGCACCGCGACCCCGACACGCTCGCCTCCCGGTGCGCCACCCTGCGCAATGCCTGCACCGCGATGGGCGGCGCCGTCCTGCACCACGCGACCATTCCCGAGAACGCGCGCCAGCTCTTCTACCAGACTTGGCCGGGTTGGACCTTTGGCACCTACCGCGCCTTCGACTTGCCGGCGGAGGACACCTACTTGGCCGACCTGGTCCCGTGGTCCGCCACCTTCACGGGCCACCTGACGGGCGCGGAAGCCATCTACAACGGTGCCCGCGGCAACCTCGTCGGCATCCGCACCCGGCTGGGGGACACACCCCAGCACGGCGTGCTGTTTGGGATGACGGGTGCGGGCAAGTCGGTGATCATCGGCGATCTACTCGCCCAAGTGGGGCACCGGTTCGGCTTCCGGCTCATCGTGGAGGAAGGCCTCTCGCACGGCGTGCTCACCCAAACCCAAGGGTGCGAGCCCGTGGTGGTGAACCCGAACGGGAACCTGACCATCAACTACCTCGACACCGGCGCCGCCCCGCTCTCCCCGTTGCACCTGGCGTTTGCGGCCGGGCTCGGCATGCTCTTCGCCGGGTCGGACGGACTTGACGGTGAACGTCGGGCCCTGCGCAACGCCCTTCTCGTCGAACACCTCCAGCTCCTCTACACCGACGTATACCGGGATTGGGTGCTGGCGCACGAGGGTGCCGCCGAGGAGCTGCGTTGGCGCGCCCTGGCCATCGACCGGTTTCTCCAAACCCGGCTCAAAGGCGCGCAACACAACTGGGCGGACGCTTTCGCCCGGTTTCGTGACTGGGAAGCCCAGACCCCCGACGAAGCCGACGCGTTCATCCGGGCACCGGGCGAAGCGGCCGTGGCCGCCTTCGCCAAAGACCCAGCGACCGCCGGTCGCGTGCGCGACTTGGCCTTCGCCTACTTTCGTCCGGAACAACACCCGACCCATGCCGCGTTGGTGGAGCAGCTGCTCTACAGCCGGCGTGGCGGGACCCGGGAGCGGGAGGAGTGCGATCGGGTGGGCAAACTGCTCGCCGCCTGGGGGCGGCACGGCGAGCGGGGCAAGCTCTTCGATGGGGTCAGCAACGTGCGCATCGACGGCCGCGTCGCCCACTTCGAGCTCGGCCAGATCCCGGAGCATGCCTCCGACCTGCGCGCGGCCGCCAACTTTTTGGTCGCCAACTACGGCCGTCAAAAAATCATTTCCATGCCGCGCGCCGTCCCCAAGGTCGCGGTGTTCGAAGAAGCCGCCCGCACCCTCGACATCCCGGGAGGCGTCAAGATGATCCAGGAATATTACCGGCAGATGCGCAAGTTCGGGTGCAACATCCTCGCCGTCGTCCAGCAGTACGACGTCCTGAAAAACTCGCCGGTCCGTGGCGCGATGATCGGCAACTCGAAGCTGTTTTTCATCACCGCCCAACAAAGCCGCGAAGACGCCCGCGAGATCGGCGAAGCCCTCTCGCTGTCCGACCGGACGGTGGACACCATCCACCACTACCCTTTGCCCGAACTCATGGACCCCCACGACCGGTTCAGCGCGTTCACCTACGTCGCCAACCACCGGTCGCGCCGTCTCGTCGGCACCGTTAAAAACGTGGCGTCGCGCGAATTGCTCTACGCCGCGTCGAGCGACAACGAGACGTTTGATCGCCGGGCCGCCGCATTGCGCAAGCACCCCACTATCATCGCCGGCATCTTGGCCGAATCCGAAAAGATGGCGTGCGCCCGGGAGAGTTCCGCCACCGACCCCATCGCATGAAAGCTGTTGGGCACGCGCTCTGCCTCGTTTTGCTGGCCGGTTGCACGGTCGGACCCAACGTGCCGAAAGGGCAGGTCACCGTTCAGGGCCGCGGCTCGGCAGCCCTCACCAACGGCGGTGACCCTCTCCTGGGTGACGGGGCAGACGCCCGGCGCGTCCCGATCGAATTTGCCAAGGGTTACACCAAGGGCGTGTCCGACCAGGTGAAGCGCACCTACTGGGCGCAGCAGCAAAGCCAGCGGACCAAGGCCGACGACGCCGAAGGCCGGATCCGTTACTACAACGCCACGATCCCCGAGCACCCCGACTCCGGCGGCGTCATCCGCGTCGGCCGTGAAGTCGTCATCCCCATCGTCGAATGAAACGCCTCAAACCCAAACCGAAACTTGGCCGGACGGCGGCGGCGGCGGCACTGGCCGCGGGCACCTTGGCGGCGACGCCCGTTGGGGCCGCGGACGTGGTGCACGACCCCATCCACACCGTCCTCAACGTCCTCCAACAATGCATCGGTCAAGCCAGCCAAGCGACCTACCACGTCCAAGATGTCGCCAAGTATGCCGAGATGATCGACAAACAGGTGGAGCAGATCAACCAGCTCACCACGGTCATCAACCAGAACGTCGACGAGTTGAGGCGCTTTGGTAGCCCAGACACCTACGTCAACATGCTAGGGTTGGACGAACTGCTCGACGAGATCGAGAAGACCAAAGAAGGGGTGGGCAAGACGGTGTCCGACGTGCGTCGAACCGTCGACGGGGTGCGCGCCCTCAGGGGAACGGCCGAAGGCTTGTACGACGACCTCAGCAACCTGCCGGACCGGTTCGGCCAAAAGGTGCAGTTCGAGGCCGACCGTTTCAAGAAGTTCGGCGCGGTCCAAGACCTCTACGAGGATTACAACCGCGAGCAGGCGAACACCAACGAGGCGATCCGGAAACTGCAGACCGAAAAGGCTGGCACGCTTAACCAGTTGAATGCGGCCGGTTCTCTGGTCGAGGTGCAGAAGTTCACCGCCAAACTCCAGGCCGTGCAGACGAGCTTGGACAACCTCTACGCGCGCGCCGGCCACTCGGCGATGAAGGTGTTGGTGCAGGAAGCCGCCAACCGGAACGACGAGGCGCGGCGGGTGGAAGCCGGGGCGCAGCGGGCAACCCAGGAGGCCGTTGCAAGTGCGGCCGAACTGCAGCAGGCGCTGCGCGCGGCGGTTCACGTCATCGACTAGGCGATCTGCAATGACTCCCGCAGCGGTGACAAACCTTCCTCATGGCTGGCTCGACCTCAGCGCCGTCAAGGGCGCGGCGCTGGCACTCGAACAACAATTGGAACCCGTCGCGTTTGCCATCGCTTTCTTGATTTCCGTCTTGGGGGTGCTGGAAGCCTTTCTACACGCAAGCCATCGACCGCTTTGGCCTTTTCTCACCCGCCTTTCTGTGGCGCTGGCGCTCATCGGTGGCCGGGAGACCCTTCATCACTGGCTCCGGTTGGAAGCCGATGGGATCTCAAACGTCACGGTTTCTCTCACGTTTCCCGCGCAGGCCCGAACGGCGCAAACCCAGGGGGTGACCCCTCCAAACCTGGTGCGCGTGTCTGGGCGGTTGGATCTCGCACTTCTGCAGCAGGTGTTGGACGCGAAGATCTACGCACCGCAGAACCCGTCCGCCTTACAGCAGTATCTCGATGGGGTGGCGCGCCGTCTTTTCATACCATACGCCGTGTATGCAGCTGGTGTGGACGCGTCGAAAGCCGCCGCAAAACCTGTGAATGCCGTGACGCACGCGTTGCTGGCCACAGCGTTGGCCGTTTGCGTCTTCATCAGCACGGGTGCCGATGCGCTGCAGCGAGCCGTGCTGCTGCTTTTCAAATGGTATTACCCCATTGCGGTGGCACAACTGCTACCGACCGGGATGAGGAGCAAAGCCCAGGCTTTTGCAACTTCTTACGTGGGGGTGCACGCTTGGCCGGCCGGAATGGTTTTCATCAACCTGATCGCGTGCTCCATGTTGGCCGCAGTGCAGCCGGCGCAGGCCGATGACATGCCGAGAATGCTGGGTGACCTCGTCATGATGGTGCCGGTCGTCATTTTTGTTCTGATCGGCAACGTGATGGCACCCGTCTACGCCCAAAAGTTGGTGGCGCACGGCGGCGTCGCTTTCCAAGGCATGGTTGGCAACCTATTTGCCACAAGCGCGGGGGTTAGTACCTCTGCAGCCGCTTGGACGGCGGGGAATCTTGGAAGAAGCGTGCGAGGCGTCAGCAGACTGGCGGGCGGGCTGACCCAACTCGCGTTGGACGGTCCAACTTCCCTGTCGCCGGCACCGTCTTCCGGCCATGGTGGGGCCGGTCAAGGAAACCGCAACGGCAACACTGCGGCGGGAGGGCAGGCAAGCGATGCGGGCGGCAACCGCGGCGGGAGGGGGCCGTGGGCGTGGGTTCCGCAGTCGCG